>JAUXUR010000022.1 GCA_030680745.1 Alphaproteobacteria bacterium | reverse complement strand
GATTATTATTTGTTTGGCAATGCTTAGATTATGGCATGATGGTGTTGCTCTTTGTAAACGCTTTAGATACCCCTCACCCGTCGCTGCGCGCCGACCTCTCCCACAAGGGGAGAGGGAAACCGAAGCAATTTCATTTTTTGTCCCGTAGATTGAGTCTCTTCCTATATAAGGGATGTTTAACACCTTAATTAACCAAAAACGAAGCCAAATTTCACAAAAAAAACACACTCTATCTAATGCAATATGTTGAAAAGCATACAAAAAATCGTCTATCACGAAAATAGTCGAGCGTTTAAACAAGGCTGTTTGTGGCAATCCTCATTTTTTTATCACAACATTCAAAAGTATAGATTACCGCGTACGTCCTCATGCAAAAACACTTGGGCATTCTTCTAATGACGAACCACCCCACATCGTCATCGCGAACCCCCGCTAAGGAGATTGCCGTGGGACCCTTTTAAATTTGGGCCCCTCGCAATAACGAATGGTAGTTGTCATTCCTTTTAAGTCCGCCTCTTTTAGGTGGTGGAAAACGCGCAACAACGAAATTTTGTATATTTTCAATGCGCTGTTTGATTCCTTTATGAAATGTCAACATCCCCTAATAATATTTCTTCGTTACGAAAATTTTATTAATCATCGCCAGCAGCAGAAGCAGCACCCAACATCGTGCTTGCAACACTTACGGCATTCGCGCGAATTGTTGTTTCAATTTCAGCGGCAATCTGAGGATTATCTCTTAAAAAGATTTTAGCATTTTCACGACCCTGACCAACACGTTGATCTTTATACGAGAACCAAGCACCCGCCTTATCTACAACACCTGCTTTAACGCCAAGATCAATCAATTCGCCTGTTTTTGAAATACCTTCGCCAAACATAATGTCAAATTCAACAACACGGAAAGGTGGCGCTACTTTATTTTTAACAACTTTTACGCGTGTTTGATTGCCAATTGCTTGTTCTTTATCTTTAATAGTACCAATACGACGAATATCAATACGAACAGAGGCATAAAACTTAAGCGCATTACCACCTGTTGTGGTTTCAGGACTACCAAACATGACGCCAATTTTATGTCGAATTTGGTTAATGAAAATAACAAGACAACCTGTACGTGAAATAGAACCCGTAAACTTACGTAAAGCTTGACTCATTAAACGCGCCTGTAAACCAACATGGGTATCACCCATTTCGCCTTCAAGTTCAGCACGAGGGACAAGAGCTGCCACACTATCAATAACAACCACGGCAATTGATCCTGAACGTACAAGCGTATCAGCAATTTCCAAGGCTTGCTCACCAGCATCAGGCTGAGAAATCAATAATTCATCTGTATTCACACCCAATTTACGCGCGTAATGAGGGTCCAATGCATGTTCAGCATCAATAAACGCACAAATGCCGCCTGTTTTTTGGGCTTCAGCTATAACCTGCAATGCAAGTGTTGTTTTACCAGAACTTTCAGGTCCGTATATTTCTACAATACGACCACGTGGTAAGCCACCAATACCTAGAGCAAGATCAAGACTTAGCGATCCAGTTGAAATCGCATCAACATCAACAGCACTTTCTTGCTGCCCTAACCGCATAATCGACCCTTTACCAAAGGCTTTTTCAATTTGGCTTAATGCAGAATCTAGTGCTTTTTGTTTGTCCATAATGACCTCGCTTTTACAACTTTATGTCTACGTTTTCCATATTTTTTTAAACATGACAACAACTTCGACATCATACAAAAGATACTAACAAAATCCAAGGACAAAGAAAAGAACAAAAAGAGAACAAAATGCATGTTTTTTAATTTGGGAAAAATATTTTTTAAAATTAAAAGAAAGCATCATCCTTTCCTCTAAGGGCAATGTGTATAATCGAAAACTTACAGACATTTACCTAAGCTATAGCAACTAATTTATACTCTAAAAATAATGCGAATAATCTTTATATCGATAAGACTGCATTTTAAAATACACTTAATGCTATACTCGAATTGTTTCAACATGCAGATCAAAATATAAATGTTGCGCAATGAAAACCTATTTATCATATCTAAGCATTGTGACATCCCGAAATCCAACGATCTCCATAGTTTGAAATAAGAACGGCATAGGTCTAACAATGCTCATTTTATAAGGCATCGTTGTAAAAATGACAGCATCCACTCTAAAAATACCACTATTTTTAACAAAATAAACTTTTTTTTCATGTTTTTCTATTTTGTTGGATAATTCTCTTGCAGTTTGGATAGTAATTGAGGTAGCATTATTTTAGAGTGTGTAAGGCTTGAGTGTAACGTTACGATGTTCACCTAAATCTCATATTCTCCCTATTGGCACCATAGTATTACGATTTTTCGTTTGGAAGCACGTGTTTTAAGACCATGTTTTCTACCTCTTTGGCGTCGGTAGCTTTCTTCACCTAAGTTAAGCCAAAGGAGTTTTTATGGCTGTCGGTACTGTTAAATGGTTTAATCCACAAAAGGGTTATGGTTTTATTTCTCCCGAAGATGGATCACAAGACGTCTTTGTTCACATTTCTAAAGTCGAACATGCTGGTCTTAAAACACTATTAGAAGGGCAACGTATTCAATATGAATTGGCCCAAGATCGCAAAGGTAAAACAGCTGCTGTTAATTTAGTAGTTGTAAAGTAATCTATTGCTTTCAGACTGTTAAGCCTAGCCCTACGGGGCTAGGTTTTTTTATATTCAATCTTCAGACAGGTTTTGTAACTTCGCCTACAATCAATCCTCTTGATCATCCAATCCTATAACTAACGTTTCAGGCATTTTACGAACATGAATGAAATCGTTTTCAACAAAATCGTTTTCTGAAATCTTTAGCTTTCTCAACCAATGCATTCTAGAAAGCTCGGTTTCACCAGCATCTGAAAACTGATTACGTGATAGATCTAATTTTTTAAGATCGTGCATTAGGCACAATGAATTAATCCCAATATCCGTAATTTTATTACCAGTAACGTTCAAACTTTCTAAATTGTTCATTCCAGCAATGATTGCAGCACCTTGGTTTTGAAGATAATTCGCTGTAAGATTTAATCGTTTAAGCTTGTTCATATTTGCTATAATTTTAAGCTCTTCTTTCGTTACCTGTGTACCTGTTAAATCTAATTCTTGAAGTGAGTTGTTTTTTGATAATGCTTCAATAGCAGTTTGTTTTAATTGCTCTATTTCTTCATTAAGCACTTTTTTTCGCATTTCTTCTATATTTGATAAAGGTGTTACGTTTTGATTTAGTGCCAATAAATCGTCCTCGAGTGATTGAACGTAATTATTCACTTTTCTTATTTCTTCAAAAGAAAGAGAAGTGTGATGCATATCATTAAACCCAAGATTCAACTTTTTTAAATTAGGCAACAAAGCTAATTCCTTAACACCTTCTTTGGTTGCATGATTTTGCCAAAGATCGATTTCTTCTAATGTTTCAATTTTTGCAATGGCCATAATAAGATCATTTTGAGCACAATATTCTCTTAAAGATAAGGCTCGTAAATGGGGTAATAATTTAGGTAAAAAATCAATATGATTGGATGTTAAGTGCATTCTGGCAATATCTAACATCGTTGTGAAAAATATAATTTCTCGACAATTTGATTTGTCAAAAGGTGAAATCCAATCCTCTGAATTTGATTGATATTCAACAAACAAACGTTCAAAGTGATCCCAATTTTCAGGCGTTATAAGAAGGACATTCTTATTGAGTTTCTTAGCTTCAATTTCTTGTATTTCTAAAAATAAATCCGTTTTCAAGGGTAAAAATTGTTCATTACGCACAATTTCTGGCAGCTGAATTTTAAACGCTTCACTTATTGATACGATACTTAAGAAGACAAAAGGCATAATGATTATTTTTTTAAACATCGTCCATTCTCCTAGTTACATACAGTCAATAGACTTGAGAAGCAGACAAGAAACACCGAGCGAAGTGCATCCCTGCATGAGTAAAACGTGACGGCGTATCATTCCAATGTCTATCGACTATATAAGATTTAATCAACGCATTATATAAGCATAACATAGTGTGAAAAATAAAAAAGGGAGGTACAAAAACCTCCCTTAAAATAGCTCAAATAAGATGGCTTATTTTTCAGCTGTCTTCATGCTATTAATCATTTCATCAATTTTAGGTGATTTAAGGCCTTGTTTTTTTGCTTCTTCCAACATTTCGATATAGATATCAACAATGGGTTGGTTTTGCATTTCTTGTTGTGTTTTTGCAA
This sequence comes from Alphaproteobacteria bacterium, assembly GCA_030680745.1. Classification (NCBI taxonomy): domain Bacteria; kingdom Pseudomonadati; phylum Pseudomonadota; class Alphaproteobacteria; species Alphaproteobacteria bacterium. Next base: position 33,224 of record JAUXUR010000022.1, on the reverse strand, counting down.
ATTCAGGTCCCATTTGTGCGAGTTTCATGGCCACATCCATTTGTTTTTTAGTAAGTGGATCATTTTGAATTTTTAAAAGTTCGCCTAATTCTTGTTCGTTAAAATGCTTTATATACAAAGCTTCTGTGATTTCTTTCATTTTATCCATGAAACTTTTTGAAAATTCATTAACAATTTGATCACGATTTTTTTCAAAAATCTCATTAAATTTTGCTTGATCAGCACCAAAAAAAGCTTCAAATTTATTAGGGATGGCTGCTTTCATCATCCCAAAAATAGGTTTTAGTTGCTCTGAAAGTTGCAATCCCAATAATTGGTCGATAAGTTTCTGTTTTGGTGAATTATCACTGGAGACTGAAGTCGTTTTTGTTGTAGTGTTAAATCCTTTAACAGCTTCCTCAACATTAATATCATTTTCTTTTAAAATAGCATCAGCCTTATCAAGAAGATCTTTATTTAACCCTTTTTGACGTGCTTCAGCTAAACTTAAACGCATTGTTTTAACAAGTCCAACACCCATAAACATTTGCATGAATTTCTGGGTAATTTGACCACTCGCGCCCATAAGTTCAGGCGAGATTTTTTTCATTTTTTCATTCACAGGTGCTTTATTTAGCGCGAGTATCCCTTTCAACTCTTCTTCGGAATAATTGGCTAGATAAACTGGCTTCAAGACTTTCTGCATCATTGCCAATTGATTTTTTTGCATTGCTTGTGCAAGCCTTGGTGAATGCTTTTCATAAATTTTATTGAATTTTTCTTGTTCTTCTGCAAACTGATCTTGAAACGGATTAGGCATTGATTTAAGCAATCCTTCAAATGCTTCTGGTGTCAATGCACCATGCGATTCCATAATAAATTCATCTACAAGCTTTTCTTTTTCACTCGCGGCATACAGTGATAAAGGAAAAAGCAATATTGCAAGAGTACATAATTTTTTGAGATTTTTCGATATAAAGACTGACATTTCACTGCTCCTTAATTTTTGTATATGATAGCATGAAGGTGAGTTCTTTCAAAATGTGGATATAATAACGCACAAATTGCATATTACATGCTGAATTGGTTGTAAGATGTCTTCCGTATGTCGAAATACTTAACCTACCATTAAAAACGTTTTATGCCTTTTTCTTTTAAAAATTCACGCAAAAAAGGTAAAGAATTTAAATCAATCCATTCTATATCTTGTTTTAATCGTTCTAAATCAATTTGATCCCAAATGTTGCTTAAAAAAGAAGTCGCTTCTTCTTTAAATCCAATTTTATGAAAATGTTCTGAAAGTTTAAATAAAATTGAATAGTCTAATCCGTTTATTTTTCTGTTTTTACATAATTCTTCAGATTTTTTAATGATTAAGTTTTTATATGTTTCTTTGTCTTCTATCATTTTTACAATTTTCAAAAACAGTCCTAGTTCATTCACAAGATGATATTTTCTACTAAAACATATTTTCTGTAGATTATTTAACATAGTTTCCACATTCATTTTTGAATGATCAAATTCAAAATGAGTATAAAGGTCAATAAGTTTATCTAAATAGGTGGGATATTTACAGAAAAAATCTGAGTTTTTAAAGATAGCATGTATAAGGGGACAAAGATAATTTTCAACATCATATTTAAAGGCGTCATTTGTATTTAGATCGAGATCATCTTTATAAAAATCTTTTAAATAACCCCATAATAATACAATGACAGAGCTCATAAAATTAGGATCAACATCATCGATAGACGCTAATCCTACAAAAATTTCTAAAAATTCTATCCGTTCTACGCCGGTCATTTTAGAAAAATCAAAAGAAATATACTTGGATGTACGGCGCGCGTAAGGGTGACTAAATTCAACACAAGATGGAAATTCTTTGTTTAAATTAAAACTAAAATCAAGGTTTTGTCCATCAAAAGAATATTCAGTAAAGCTTTGTACATTATAAATATATTTGCAAGACCATTCATCTTTGGGCTGATACTCTACCTCTATATTATGAATCAATTTTTTGTATTTTTTGAGAAGTTCATGACTTGCATTGATGATTTTCGTTTTTTCATGGATGGACGCATATGGATAATAGGTGTAAAGAAAATATATTTTGCGTTTGATAAAATCATTATTAATATCAATCAGATGCGTTGAAAGCACTTCGTTTAAAAGTTTTTGTAATTTTTCAATATCATTAATTTTTGTTCGGCACAATATATTGTAAAGTGAAAACATTTTAATTGTTGGCAAAGTGCTTATGCGTATATGTTCCAAAAAATCATCTAATTCGTTTGGAAGACCATATTTTTTTATAATTTCAGTAAGTGTATTTATACATACAAGTTTTGTTTCTTCTAGATATGTCTCATTATTTAAAAGAAGTTGGGATATAGAGTACGTTTTATTTTTTATTTGAGTAATGCTATTCAGAGGGATATTAAAATTCATTAAGATATCTATGCTCAATATTCGTCGTACAACATCAGATGAATCATTAAAAACTTTTAAAGCGTTGTTAAAAACAATGGATTGTTTTTCAGATGAAAAATTTGGTAATGCTGAAAGAAAATAATTGAGTGTTTTTTGAAAAGTTGAAAAAGAGGAATCTTCGTCTAAAAGAGCTTCATTATAAAGGGTGAATTTAAGTTCTTCAAATTCTTCACCATATATTTGAAATTCATTATTTTTATAACTTAAGTATTCAATAAATAAATCTTTTTGACCTATAAAATAATCGCGCATTGGTTCTGTAAGCGTTTGATTACAAAGTAAAAATATGTTTTTTAATTGATCAAATGTAACCGAATCTTGGGGCATGATTTTCGTATCTTCAACTAAATTTTGTTCAATTTTAGAAAATAGTTGCGTTTTTAACATGACATTTGCGGAATAAAGCAATCTATTAAGCAAATTAAGACATTTTTCATATAATTCATTATGTTTTAAATAAATTTTTCGTATGTTTTCAAAAAATTCAAGACCTTCTTCGAGAGAAATAAATTCATATGAACTACCGTAAGTCATCTTATCAATAATTTTTTTAAGAAGTTCAATTTCAGTATTCGGATCATATAAAAATTTAAAATACAAAAATTTATTAAAAAAATACGAATAACTTTCATGATCTTGATTTATTGTATTAAATAATTTCTTAAGTTTTTCTTGTGAAAAATCATTAAACAATTCAATTGGAATTGGATAATTTTTTGAAATTGTTACGTTGAAAAAAGGATGTTTTTCATTTTTTTTATCTAAAAGAAAACAAAGAAAATTTTCAATTTCTATTTCTTTTTGTATTTCACTATCTGTTTGATCAATTACTTTAATGTGGTTTAAAAATTTTTGCTTTAAAGACTCTATTTTTTCATCATCGTTAGCGCATAGTTGTAATGGAAAACATAAGGCGATGATCATGCATATTTTTTTGAGCTTATTAACGATGAAAGATGACATTTCCAGCCTTTATATTTTGTTAATCTTAAGATTTGCTGACATTTTACAAAGAAAACTAGATTTTGCAATATAATGTTTTGAAAAACAAATAAAAGGTTGTCATTGCGACTTGTCCACCACCTGAGAGGCGGACTTAAAAGAAATGACAAGTACCATAAAAAGCATCTCAAGCCGCTTTTTGACGCGTCCTGATAGCAGCCGCCAATGTGCCCTCGTCGAGATAATCAAGCTCACTGCCCATGGGAATACCAAAAGCAAGTCTCGAAATAGGCTTGCTCTCTTTCAGGCATTCGGCGATGTAATGAGACGTCGTTTGTCCCTCCATCGTCGCATTCGTTGCTAATAATATCTCTTGAATCTCGATGCCTTGAACACGCTTTAAAAGGGCAGGGATCGATAAATCACTGGGGCCGATACCGTCAAGCGCTGATAAGGCGCCACCTAATACATGATACAACCCTAAATAAGCGCCACTGCGTTCGATTGCCCAAAGATCTGTGACATCTTCGACCACGCATAAAACATGACGATCGCGATTAGGATTCACGCATATTTGACAAGGGTCGCATCCGTCTAAATTGCCGCAAATATTACAATGTTTGATGCTTTCAATGGCTTTTTGAAGGGTTTTTGCCAAGGGAACAAGATGGGATTCGCGTTTTTTAATTAAATGCAAGACCAAACGACGCGCAGATCTTGGGCCAAGACCTGGCAAACGTGCAAACAAATCAATAAGTTGACCAATATTTTGGCCGTGCATTTATAATGGAACCTTGATTAAATGTTAAAAGGTAGGTTTAAACCACCTGTAACTTTTTGCATTTCATCTTGACTCTTTTGATCCACTTTAATTTTTGCATCATTCATGGCTGCGACGATTAAATCTTCCAGCACTTCTTTTTCATCTTCTTTAAGCAAAGATGGATCAATAGTAACAGATTTTGCTTCACCTTTACCATTGAGAGTGCATTTAACAAGCCCACCGCCAGCACTGCCTTCTGATTCAATGTCTTGCATTTTTGCTTGCATTTCAGCCATTTTTTCTTGTAGTTTTTGGGCTTGCTGCATCATTTTATTCATATCTTTAAACATTTATATATCCTTCTGTTCGTCGATCGTTTCTATCTTACTAATGGTGGCATCTTTAAAAATTTCAAGGGTTTTAGCGATTATTGGGATCGCTTTAATGTCGTTGAGTTCTTTTTCTTTACGACGTTGATCTAATTCATAAATAGTCTTACCAGATTGTCCTGCAACAATATCAATCTGCCATTGCGTCCCTGTTTTTTCAGCTAAAAAATTTTGCAATTTAATCGTTAAATCTTTTGGCGCTGTGTCTTTCAGCGATATTTTCAAAAACCCAAATGAACTTTCAATGGGTATGATTTGATCGCTTAATTGCATTGCTAAAATCATTTCGCGTTGTTCGTGACACAAAGTCACAATTTCTTGAAAAGTCTCAGGTTGTGCCGTTTGTGGGCTATTTTGTTTTAGCTTATTGTCTACAGGCTGCACTGAATCAGTACTCGATCCGTCAGGTATTGATTGCATCATTTGCACTAATTCATTAGGCGTCGGCAGATCTGCGACATAGGTCAAACGAATGAGAATAAGCTCTAAAGATTGATATGCATCAAAAGCATAAGCAAGCTCTTCAATGCCTTTTTGTGTCATCTGCCATGCGCGTATTAAAATCGGCATATCAATATTAGGCAATAACTCAAGACCATTCACACGGTCAAATTCTAAAACATTAGGACTTTGTAAATAAGTTGGATCAATAAGCGCTCTACTTAAAATGTACAAAATCGCTTGCAAATCATGCAAAATATGAAGCGGATCGGCGCCTTCTTGATAAGCTTTTTGTGACAACAGAAGCGCTTCTTGAGGATTGCCTTCAAAAATTGCTGCAAGTAATTTATACAAAAGGGATCGATCTAAAAGCCCAAGCATTTGTTTGACTTGATCAAAGCTAATAGCATCTTGCGCATAAACGATGGCCTGATCCAAAAGTGATAATCCATCGCGCACAGAACCTTGCGCCGCTTGTGCTAACAATAAGGCAGTTTTATCGTCCAATTGGATATTTTCTTGAAAAGCAATTTTTTGCAAATAAGCAGATAAAGTGATTGCATCAACCATACGCAAATCAAAGCGCATGCAACGCGATAGGATGGTGATAGGTACGCGTCTTATTTCGGTTGTTGCAAAAATAAATTTAGCATGAGGTGGCGGCTCTTCCAATGTTTTCAACAAGGCATTAAATGCACTTTTGGACAACATATGGACTTCATCGATAATGTAGATTTTATAACGTGATGAAACGGGTTTATATTTTACCCCTTCAATAATATCACGAATATCATCAACGCCTGTTCTACTTGCCGCATCCATTTCAAGGACATCAATGTGATTGCCGTTTAATAATTTTTGGCAGGCATCACATACATTGCAAGGATTAAGCGTTGGTTCACCTTTACCATCAGCACCTACACAATTTAAAGCACGTGCTAAAAGCCGCGCCGTCGTTGTTTTACCTACACCTCTGGTGCCTGACATCATGATAGCATGCGGAATACGATTGGCGGTGAACGCATTGGTTAAAATACGAACAAGAACATCTTGACCAATAAGTTCAGATAGGATTTTGGGGCGATATTGTCGGGCTAAAACACGATAGGCTATTGACACTTTGCGTACACACCCATTCTATGGATAAATTTATCGCCAAATTTTGTGCGGATATTTCTATGAAATGAGTTGGCAACGACCCGCTTTGATTTCGTTGCGGCTGCTTCCTTCCGGATCTGACCGGGTTCACGAGCAAAACGCCCATTACCAACCCATCAGAATATGCCTTATAATGAAGTTGAATGCAAGAAAAATAGAACATAAAGATTTTGTTCAGCAACCTGCGTCATGATTATTAAGTCATAAATACTCAAATTATGAGGCAAAGCCTAGAAAGGGCGAGAACCATCATGGAATTATTGGAAGGCACAGACCTGACGACGAATTTGTCCATAATCTGAGCATTTATTGCGTTTTCTTACCCATATACGGTCTTTTTTGCAATATCTCGGGATGTTCTTTACTTTTTGCAAAGACATTAGGTTCTTTTTCTTCTGTAAAAGGATGTAGTTTTGTAAGGCCTGAAAAAATATCACTGGCTAAATAAACAGCATCCGTTGTACCAAATTTTGCAGGTTCCTTGTGATATGCAAAATGCGTTGCATATAAATCTTGGTCACGTGCAGAAGCTTTTGCTGGATCAAGTTCTAATTGATATTTTAAGCTATTTAAGGCAAAACCTTTATCCCCTTGAATGATCAAGGTAACATCATCATAAATGCCTTTGGTTTTCCAGCTTTCTAGAATGTCATCAAGCGTTTTATATACACATTGCATTTGTTCTGCCATAAAAATCGCTTTTTGAGGAAGTATTTCATTTGATTTTACAATGTCTTGATCTTTTCTCGTCAAATACCAGCCTTCACTATAAGGGCGTATGGAACAATCTTTTTTAAGCATAAAAGGCTCTTGTGGCAAATTTAAATGCGCGAAATAAACGTGAGAATCGCCTTTTTCAAGAAGATCTTTGCTTAATTCTTTAAGGAGATTTAAGGATTGATAATTAAGAGGTTTCTTATTATAGGCAAAAGAAAATTTTGAATGAAACAAATGGTCAAATTCAACATTAAGGAATTTTCCTATATTTTTAATAAGAAAGGATGATCTTAAAAATTCATCAATAAGCAAATCTTGACGCTCCGAAGTCGTTTGCAAATAATGCATCATATTAATCGGATATTCCTCATTATATGTTAAACAACGTCCTATTTTTCCACGATTTGGATTACAAAAATTTATTTCTTTATGCTGATATACATTGAAGACATATCCTTTATCATTGAGATAGCCAAAATAATTATTTTGCTTCAATGATAAAAATTTACGTTGTCCTTCAAAAAAAGAACGTTTTTTCGAATCTTGCGTAAAATTTAAAAGATTCGAAACAGCATCATCCGAGGATGCATATTGCGATAAACCATGAGAAAAAAGCACTAAATCATGTTTTTGATGAAAATTAATGATTTGATCTTTAGCTTCTTTAACCTGAGGTATTGTGTCTGGCATTGTATCCAACGCACCATGATTGTTCATGATAATCGTTACAATAGGTGGCAAATGGCCTGTTTTGGGTCTATCGTTGATAGGGCTTAGATTATCTTTAAAAAGCTCTAATGGTTTGTAATTTGGTATAAAAATAACAAAGACAAAAATTGCACCAAAGATAACAAGCAATGCTTTGTAATGTGTATTTTTTAATTTTACAAAGACATAAAATGCGACTAAAAAAATGACTATGCAAACAAGAGCATAGATCCAATAAAAACGATTGGAATCAAAAAAGTCGCTTTTAGCACCTAATAGATCATATAATTCATCAAATTTTATTTGATAATCAATAAAAAAAACAAGGCTTAACGCGATCAATAGCCCCTTAAATATACCGCTTATAAAAATTAAAAGAGCGCAAATAAGATAAGTGATTGATAGTTTTAATCCTAAACTTAGTAGAAATCCATCTGCCCAAAAAGAAACACCATTGGATTTTAAATATATTAAAAATGGTGCTGATAAAAACAAAATTGGTAAAAGCGCAATGCCTAAACTGCTAAAAATCCTGTGCTGCATTTTGTTTCCTTTTATCCATAGGATTTAATGAGACTACCCGCAATGAGATACCACCCATCTATTAGTACAAAGAAAATTATCTTAAAAGGCAATGAAATTGTGATAGGAGGTAACATCATCATCCCCATAGACATGAGAATGGATGACACCACCATGTCTATAATTAAAAAGGGGATAAAAATAAGAAACCCTATCTCAAAGGCCCGGCGTAACTCGCTAATCATAAAAGCTGGAATCACTATTTTAAGGGATAAATCCTCAATACTTGTTGTTTTTTCTGTGTTTGAAAGTGATAAAAATAATCCTAAATCTTCTTCACGTGTATTTTTAGCCATAAATTTTTTAAAGGGTTGCGCCGCAAGCTCGATAGCGTGCATTTCATTGATTTGTTCTTGCATCATGGGCTTGATGCCTTGTTCGTAAGCATCTTCAAAAACGGGTCCCATAATAAAAGCTGTTAAAAATAAAGCGAGTGAAATAAGAACAGGATTGGGAGGTGTTTGCTGTACACCAAGCGCACTGCGCAATAAAGACAACACAACAACAATACGTGTGAAAGAGGTCACCATAACAAGCAAAGCAGGCGCTAGGCTTAATACAGCGAGCAATGCCATCAATTGAATGATGCGGCCCGTTAAGGTGCCCTCTTTACCTAAATCAATATTTATAGCTTGCGCAAAACAAAATGATCCATAAAAAAAGAACGGGAGTATTAAAAAAAAGATGAAATATTTTTTTGGAATTTTACGAAACATTATGTGTGTCATTATTTTTATGATGTTCATCTTTTTTAGATAAAAGCGTCATAGCATTATCACTTATGCCAATTAAAAGATTCTGACCTTCCCACTCAAGATTAATAATTTTTGTTTTGGGATCAATAGGTTGAATTTCTAATAGCTTAATTTTCTTTTGGCCTCGACGCAAGGATAATTGCGGATGGTTTAAACGTTTTAACCCCCACCCAAGTATAAAAATCAATACAATAATCCCCATGAGGATTAAAAAGGGATATATATAACTTTGCCAATCAATCATTTTTCTATAACTGCTCACCTTATGGTCAAATTTGTCGTCAGCTCTGCGCTTCCAGTACTCATGTACCTAAGTACATTCCGTGCCGGTTCTCGATCTTTCTAAACTTTGCCACATAATCTGAACAGTTAATAGCCAGTGTTTTGATGCAGTTTTCACCTATTCCAAAAATCCTATCGTATATAAGACATATTCATCACAAATTGGTTCATCTGATCATTTAATTTTTCTTCTAAGATGTGGAGATATTTTAAACAATTTTCAAAGTGAATTTTATCTTCAGGACCTAACACATTAGGATTTTTAACAAGATCATCCATTAAACTTTTTGTTTTTGTTGAAAGCATTACTAAATCAATTTGAGCATCACCGAAGGATTGAGCAGATTTTTCTAATTCGCTTTCAAGTTGTTTTAATGCAGAAGATAAATCTTTGTTCATTGTTTAAATTTACCCTGAATTTTATAAAGATACACAATAATTTGAGCAACAGTTGCAAAAGCTTCATAAGGAATTTGTGTTTCAAGCTCTACTTTGGATAAAATTTGAACCAGTTCTGGATTTTCTTGACAATGAATATCGTGCGTACGCGCAAGTGCAATTATTTTTTCAGCTATAAATCCATCACCTTTTGCAACAACAATGGGCGCTTGATCTTTACCCATTTCATATTTAAGAGCGATTGCTTTTTTAAGCGGCGCTGATGTTGTTTTTATTTTTTCACGCATCTTTTGAACGAATAACAAAAAACCCGCCTAAGCGGGCTTTTAAAAAAGATATACTCAAATATCAAGGTTTGTATAAACTGCCGAGGATATGTGGCAAAGTCTAGAAGCTCTCGAACCGGCACGGAATGTACTTAAGTACTGGAAGCGCAGGCTTGACGACGAATTTGTCCATAGGCTGGGCAGTTAAAGTATTAGCGGCGTTTTAGAATATGCAAAGAATGACCTGGATTCAATCCATATTCAACAATGCGATCACGGTCAGTTTCATTGACCATGCCTAAAAGTGTTTTGCAATAGCCATCAACTGCTTCAGGAGAATGTTGATAGGCTTTTTCAATGCGGCGACGTTGCGTTTCCCACAATTGTTGCTCGAGCTTTAACCCTTTTTCAGTTAATTCTAGCAATCTTTGACGATGGTCATGGGAGCTTGTTTTTTGAACAATAAAGCCAGTTTCAATAAGTTTTTTCAAAACACGCGCTAAACTTTGTTTTGTGATCTTTAAGATCGACAACAATTGTCCAACATTAAGATGTGGATAGCGACCAACAAAGTAAATGACCCGGTGATGGGCACGTCCAAAGCGGTGTTTTTCAAGAACTGCATCTGAGTCTGAAAGGAAATCACGATAAGCAAAGAATAAGAGTTCGATGCCGCGGCGAAGTTCTTCTTCATCAGTCATTGGGCGGTTATTTGAAATATCTTTTGTCATTTGTGTAATTTTCATTCTCTTTCTCTTATTGCCTAAAGACCGTCTTTCAGGTTTTGGTATTTTGAAATTGAACGGTCAACAAGAGTTCCTTGGAAAGTTCCTCTGTTGCTTATCTTATTAAAAATGTAAACTATTTTAAATAAATTGCAACTAAGGTTTTTGTTTTTATGCAATTTTTATAATTTTATCAAGCGCCCTCTTGGAATTTCATCTCCATTGCTTATATCTTAACGTATGATTAAGTAAGGAGTTTAACGTGGATCAAGAAAATAAAATTGTAGAACCTCAAGAGAATCAAGAGTTGAATCAAGATACAATAATGCAACATTCTGATGATCGCGAAACACAACTTAAAGAAGAAATTGGTCTGCTCAAAGAACAATTATTAAGATCATTTGCAGAAGCTGAGAATATTCGTAAGCGCGCTGATCGCGAAAAAGCTGATTTAGGTAAATATGTTATTTCAAATTTTGCACGCGATTTATTAGGTGTCGCGGACAATTTAAGTCGTGCATTAGGGGCGATTGACGCTGAAAAATACAAGCAAGATCCTCTTGTTACAGCCCTTATTGAAGGCATCCAACTGACTGATATTACGTTTCATCAAATTCTAGAGCGTAATGGTATTCAAAAAATGAGTCCAATAGGCCAAAAATTTGATTCAAATTTTCATCAAGCAATGGCTGAAGTGCCTCATGAAAACATTACTGAAGGTCACGTTGTAGAAGTCTATCAATCTGGATATATGATTCAAGATCGTTTGTTGCGTCCAGCGATGGTTTCCATCAGCAAAACTTCGTAACTACCCACCTAATGGTCAAATTTGTCGTCAAGCCTGCACTTCCGTTACTCATGTACTTAAGTACACTCCGTTACGGTTCTCGGCTTTTCTAAACTTTGCCTCATAATTTGGGCAGTTGTTTCTATGGGGTTGAGTAGTTGAGAGATTGCCTAATCACGTAATTTTTTCTTCACCCTTTTTTATTGTATGATATCATGTATAAAAAAGGGTGGATCATGTCAAAAACACGTAAAAAATTATGCGTCATCTGCAAAAAAAAATTTGATGAAGCTAAAACCATTCCTTTAATACTTTTAACAGATCCTATTTTTGAGCTTATTCAAAAAGATCATCCTAAAATTTCGCACGAAGATCATATTTGTCTTAAAGATATGGGCCATTATCGCGCCCTTTACATAAAACAAATTGTAACGCAAGAAAAAAAAATTATCACCGAAGACGAAGAACCTGTTATTGAAAGCTTTATCGATCGAACTGTTATTTCAGAAAACGTAGATGATCTTTATGAAGAAAGCACAACTTTTGCAGATCGTTTGTCAGATAAAGTGTCAGCTTTTGTTGGTAGTTGGCCATTTATTATTAGTTTTTTTATTTTTATGATTCTTTGGATTTCTTTAAATTCTTATGCCATAGCTACAAAACCACTCGATCCTTATCCTTATATTTTTTTAAATCTTATTTTATCAACTATTGCGGCTACCCAAGCACCCCTTATTATGATGAGTCAAAATCGTCAAGAAGCAAAAGACCGTGTCCGATCTGAACATGATTATAAAATTAATCTAAAAGCAGAACTTGAAATAAGACACCTTAATGGCAAACTAGACCATTACATGCGCATTTTATGGGAACATCTTGAAGAAAATGAAAGATTTAATAAATCCATGAGTCTTAATGAAAATATGACTGCCTTTCTTCATCGACATAAACAACAAGAAGTTAATTAAGATGAATCATCGACCTAATAATGGATATTTAAAATTTTGGGGGGTAAGGGGTACTTTTCCTATAACATCTGTGTCACATTCAAAATACGGTGGTAATACGTCCTGTATCGAATTGATGTGCAACGATCATCTGATCATTTTTGATGCAGGCACTGGTTTAAAAGTTCTTGGCGACACATTGCTTGCACAAAAAAAAACCATTAAAGCGGATATGTTGATTTCGCATACACATTTAGATCATATTTTAGGCATTCCTTTCTTTAAGCCATTTTATGCATTATCTCATCAATTTCGTTTATGGGCAGGACATTTGAAGCCCGAGCGCCTTCTTAAAGACGTTTTATCGAATATGATGACGGAGCCTTTTTTTCCGATTCCCATCGATATTTTTAAAGCTGATATTGCTTATAATGATTTTAACCCAAAAGATATTTTACATTTAAGCGAAAGCATTAAAGTTGAAACAACATCCTTAAATCATCCTAATCGGGCCATCGGCTATCGTGTAAATTACAACAATCTATCAATATGCTATGTGACTGATACGGAGCATCAAACAGATGAACAAAATGCTCATATCTTAAAACTCATCCAAGATGCAGATTATTTTATTTATGATGCGACCTATACAGATAATGAATTTGAATCACACCGTCATTGGGGGCATTCAAGCTGGCAAGAAGGCTATCGATTAGCCAAAGAAGCCAATGTCAAAAATTATATTATTTTTCATCATGATCCTGACCATGATGATCAATTTATGGATAAAATTGCATTAGAAGCATCTTCATTAAACCCGAATACTATTGTCGCTTATGAAGGATTAAGGATAGAGTTTTAAAAAAATTTAATAATCCAAATTTGTCATTTGACAAAATGTCACTAAATGTTTTTTTTTGTTGACAATTACTGTAAAATTGTATATTTTCTTTATAGTAAATTAACATACAGAAAGTATACATTATGAAAAAAGCTCTTTTAGCGTTTTTACTTGCGCTTCAATTAACATCTGTAAATGCAAATCCAAATCCCGATATAACGTCATTATTAAAAACCATTGTAAGTATAACCCAAAAAGTTAATGATGGTTTTGCTAAAATTCAAACTCCTCAATTCTTTCGTTTAAATACGCTAGATCAACAAATTACTATGAGAAATATAGAAGAAAATAATATAAATAAAAACAAATTAACAAAAACGTTAATTTCTATTATACAAAAAAGTCCAAATCCAGATGCGCTTCTTGACAAACTAATTCAAACAATTACTCAATTAGGACCACAATATAATGATACAAATATGCGTTTATTACATGATGTATTAAGCGCGCCTATTAATGAACAAACAGCACTTAAATTTGCAGAATTTGCTTATGAAAATTCAGTTGGTTTATGTAATGACTGTTCTTCAAAATTATTATCTTTTCCTAAACTTAAAGAAGAATATTACATTGAAAATAACATGATATATTCAAATAATACAAATTCAGATTCTGAAAATGAATATGATTCTAGTTCTGATGAAGAAAATGACGAAGACGAGAGTGACGAAGAAGATGGAGACGATATCATTAATTTAGATAAATTAAATTTAAATTAATTTTATTATTTATAATACACAAGCAAATTAATGAAAATTGATTTGCTTGTGTTCAAATCTAGAAACCTCTTAAATTAATCTTTTTACTTTTTTTCATTTAAGTCATATATCGTTCTTCCTGCTTGAAATACAAAATCGATTCATCTTGTCTTTAGCAAATACAATCTTTAATATTAAAAACAACTTGTTAAAGTTTGTATTTTTTATAAATACGAATCAAGTACTTTTTTTCTAAATAAAGTTTTTTAAATAAAAGTTAAATATTAATAAGTATATAATTTTTTTGTTTGAAATTTTAAATTACTTATGTTAGCCTTACAAAGTTATGTTAAATAAATATGGTTTAAAATGAAAAAACTAATTATAAAATTTTCGATATCTTTGTTTTTTTTAATTAAAACAGGATATGCAGAAGAATTCATTATTGACGACAGTAATGTTGTTTTGTGCGAAGGAATTGCGAAACGCTATCATGATTATGAAGAAAAACATAAAGAACTAATAAACTCTCAACAACCTCGATCAGATCTTATTTATAAAATTAATTATTTGTCTTACGATGAGCGTTTAAAATATTTTTCACCTAACGATTCAATTTTAAACAAAAAAAATGGCGTCACTTCATTGGTAGTAAAAGAACCTCTTTCAAAAATAGCTTTAACTTCATTAGATTATTTTTTTCCAGACATTAAGGAAATAACGTTTGAAACACATACAATTAACGATAACTTTATAACCTCTATTCCAAAACTTCCAAATATAACGAAACTTAATATTTCTAGCAATGGAATCAAGACGGTAGGGGCCAAATTTATTGCAGAAAATTTTTGTAGCCTAACAGAATTGAATGTTAGTAGCAATCGTCTTGGGAATGATGACTTAAGGTATATTGTAGAAAGCCTTCATTGTTTAACAAAACTGGATATTTCCTCAAACAACATTGAGGCCGAAGAGATATATCTTATTGCAGAAAAACTTTCTAATCTGACAGAGCTTAATATTTCTATGAACAAGATCGGAGATGAAGGAGCCAGATTTATTGCCGAAAATCTTCATCATTTAACAAAATTAGATATTTCTGAAAATAATATCGGCGATGCAGGGGCTGAATTTATTGCAAAAAACCTTTCTAATCTGACGGAGCTTAATGTTAGTAACAATAACATAGGGCAAGACGGTATAAAAAATATTGCAAAAAAACTTCATCATTTAACAGAATTGGATGTTTCTCGAAACAACATTGGCGATGAAGGGGTTGTATTTATTGCGGAAAACCTTTCTAATCTGACGAAGCTTAATGTTAGCACTAATAAGATAGGGCAAGACGGTGCAAAAATTATTGCAAAAAAACTTGTGCGTTTGACTGAAATTTATATTTCTCAAAACAACATTGGAGACGAAGGCGCTGGATTTATTGCAGAAAACCTTTTTAATCTGACGAAGCTTTATATCGCTTTCAATCAAATAACACAAGAAGGTGCAAAAGTTATCGCAAGAAACCTTTCCAATTTGACAGAGCTTGATATTAGTTACAATCGAATTTCTGATGAAGGCGCAAAAGCTATTGTGAAAACACTTTTCAAGTTGATCGGGCTCAATGTCGAACGGAATGGAATTGGAGATGAGCAAACAATTGAAATTATGGAACATTTTTCTAATTTGGCTTGGTTAGGTGTAGGTGGACCAAGCGTAACAAAGACATGGGATGAGCTCAATATGTAATGAAAGTTTTAAGTTCAAATTATTTGAATGTGCAATATTCATAAAAGTAATTTATCATAAAAGTTATATTTTGTCTGACTTTAAACATTTAATGTATATACCCAAATAATCTGAAACTACCGTTTTTAGTCAATGACCTTTGGTCACTTTTTGAACCAAAAATTTCTAAGGTAAAACAATTATCTGTCGAAATTTTGGCATCAAAAATCACCTCAAACATCATGCCTAAAAATCGGCATTTTCAAATCATTTGGATATAGTTTTAATGTTATTAATTTCATTATGAGAAAGACCCGTAAAACGTGCAATTGTCTCAGTATCTAAACCTGCTGTGAGCATGTTTTTGACAATATCAACTTTGCCTTTTAAAATACCCTCATCGTATTTTTGTTCCATAGAGGCAATATAAGCGCCTTCATATTTATCTGCCTGATCATAAATCAGAAGTTCTTCTTCGTTCCATGAAAATCGATTGAGTTCGTCATAAGCACGTTCGATAATATCATCACCAGCGATAATTTTTGCAACATCTTTTTCGGCCGTGTCATCAGCAAATTTAAAAAAATACATCCATTTTTCAACAATTGTATTCAGTTCGTTTATATTTTTTTTGAATTTAGGTAATTCCAAAAATGTAAAAGAAAAATCTTTAAGATCATTCTCATTTGTTTTTTTATCTAAAATAATATGATCTGACTTATACATTTCTTTGTCAGGAAAAATAATAAAATTTGAAATCGCTAGAAATATAATTTCTTTGAGATCAGCATAAGCAGCACCAATTCGCGCTTGTGAGCTATAGGCTTTAGCAGCATAATATTGAGCACGCTTTTCAAAGCCTTTTTCTTTTGCAACTTGAATTTCGACTATATATTGATTGCCTTTATTGTCTTTACACAAAATATCAACAATACTTGTTTTTTGTGCAGCAATTTCAGGGTCTTGAACTGTTTTAAGAAAGGTTACATCTTGAATTGGTTCTTTTTCTTTGAATGTCAGCATATCATTCAAAAAATGGATGAGAATGTCTTTATTTTTTTCTGTACCAAAGATTTTTTTTAAAGCTACATCATTTTTGGGATCTAAGAATTTTGATAACACTTAAAAAACATCATATTAAATTATGCTGTTGTGACAACTATCAGAAATTGCACCCTATTTTTCATTGAAAGAGTATAAAAAAATAATGAAACTTCATTTTAGAATAAATTATAATATTAATATTTAAAAAAATTGATTTTTATTAAAAAAAACGATACAATTCATTATAAATTATTTATTTTATAACTAAATATTAATATAAAAGGTTATGTAATGTACAAAATACTATGGATTATACTTTTTTTGTTTTGCAACAAAGATGTTCTGTCATATGATTTAGTTGAAGATGGTGATTATCTTACTGTTTTTAATGACGATGGATATGAAATCGATACTTTCAACAAGCATGAATATCATATCACGATAAGTGAAGATGGAGATCGTTTTTCTGTTGAGCGCATTAAAAAGAAAAAAATAGAGGCGATTTCAGGAGAAGAAATTGCATTAAATAAAAAAAAACAATGCCTAGAGACACCCACCATTGATTCGTTTTCAGATATAGATGATTTTATTTCAGAAGAAGAAATTTTATTGCTTGATAAAATTGAAAAAGACTATTTTAAAGAAAAAACTAAAATAAATTCAATTGATGATGTTAAAAATGTAAATAATTTAGAACAGGAAAATTTGTCACGCATTGAGCGCCGTTCAAAATTATTTTTTAATGCTTCAAAAGAAAAAACAATTGATGTCTGTTTTGGGCAAAGCCAGTCTAATGCTGATACACAGCATGAAGAAGGTTTTTATCCATATCCATTAAGCGCAACAAAAACACAACAAAGACTTTCACCTTTTCAAAAATCACAAGCAAAGAAATATAAAAGCAATCTTCCGCAACAAAAATCAATTTCAACTTTTTTTGTTAAGAAAGGATTTCCTGATCTAAAAAGAATAGAGAGAAAAAATAAAAATATTCATGTATCTCAAAAAATTCCACCAACATTAAATGACAATATTGAGGGTAAAATTGAAGATGATCTTTTTTTACATGAATTAGATGAAATAGAAAATAATTTCCAAACACAGGAAAATAATAGCTTTTCACAATTAGTTGATAAAGATTTTCAGGATTCATTTGCGATTAAACGCATTTACAGCAAAGATGAACATAGAAATTTACTCATAAAAATGCTTGAGTCTGCTGAACAGACTGTATTAATAACTACTCAATCCGTTACTTTTTTTGATCAAGATATTTTTAATCTATTTGAGCGTCTTCGAGAAAAAAAAGTCAAAATTTTTGTTTATTATAATAAATTCATTGATAAACGCTTATTAAATTTTTTTGATAATATTGGCATTATCCATCGTCAATTCAATATTCATGCAAAATTTCTTATGATTGATTATAAATCTATTGTTATTGGTTCCTATAATTGGTTAGATTTTAATGATGATTACGACAATACATCATTTGAAATTCAAGGAAATGTAAAATGTTTTGATAAATTAAGAGGTAGGATTTGGAAAAAAGTAATTGATTATAGGAAGAATAGAGATAATGTTGACAATCCTTTTCAAATTGACTTATTGCATGAATCTGAAATGCATCTTTTAACATCATTAAAATCGCATGAAAATTTCTTTAGATGTGTTTGTAAAAATGCAAACCATAAAATAGAAATTTTTTCACCTTTTGTGACTACAAATAATGCAAAGAAAAGATTAATCGACATTGCTTCTTTCATTAAAGAAGGTGTAAAAATTAATATATATGTTCTTAATCAAAGTGATGCCGAAAAATTGTCGCAAATATTAAAAACACCTTTATTGTCAAAAATAAAAGATCAAATGAATGTTTTTTTAACAGAAGATCATAGTAAAACTCTTGTAGTGGATGATTATCTTATCAGTGAAGGATCGTTTAATTGGCTTTCATCAGCAAGCAGTGAAGCAAGTAAATTTCATAATTTTGATGCAAGTCTTGTCTTGAAAGGGCGCATTGCAGAAAATTTTATTCAAGAACTAAATGTTAATTTATCTGGCGAATGAACATGAAGCAAAAATTATATTTTTTTAGTAGATTTGATAAATAGTTTTTTTATAGGGTTAGGTGTTCAAAAAATAGTTGATGTCAAGACTTGAAAGAAAACTACCATAAACGTAGAATTCAATTCTATCTCGGTGTCATCTTTTAACCATAAGGATTTTTATATGCGCTCCATTTCAGATGCAAGTTTTTCAAGCGATGTATTGCAATCAACTTTACCCGTTTTAGTAGATTTTTGGGCACCTTGGTGCGGTCCTTGTAAATCTTTAAGCCCCATTTTGGAAGAGCTTTCAAAAGAACTTGACGGTCAAATCACGATTGTAAAAATGAACGTCGATGATAATGCCCAAATTCCTGCTCAATTTGGTGTCAGAAGTATTCCCACCATGGTGTTATTTAAAAATGGTCAAGCCGTTTCAACACAAGTAGGGTTATTACCAAAATCAAAAATTATGGAATGGGTTAAATCGTAATTATCCATCATATGAATAAATTTTTTGATTTATAAGCTCCATTTTAAATAACTATTCAGATTATGTGACAAAGTCTAGAAAGGTCGAGAATCGGAACGGAGTGTACCTCTTTGTACATGAGTACCGAAATCACAGACCTGACGACGAATTTGTCCATAGGCTGAGTAGTTTATGACCAGCCACCGCCTAATGCTTTAGATAATGCAATAACATCGAGTAGTTTTTTTTCGGTAACATCTAATAGATTTAATTCTTTGGAACGCAAATTTATTTGACTGTTTAAAACATTTATATAAGGATCAAGCCCTTGTACAAACCGTGTTTTACTGTTCTCAAGGCTTTTTGCAGCATCTTTATATACTAATTGTAGTTTCCCTTCTTGCTCTGCATCCATAAGATAATGAATACAGAATTCTTCAACCTCTTTAAAAGCATTTAAAATCGTGTTTTTATACATATAAAATTTTTCATCTTTAAAGCCTTTAGCCTCATCAATAACGGCCCTAATACGACCAAAATCAAAAAGAACGAAACTGGGATTGGCACCTAATGTAAAATAACGGCTCGACGCTTTAAAAAATTGAGAAGGTATATTAGCATCATGTCCAAAAATACCCGTAAGTGAAAATCTTGGAAATAAATCTGCAAGATGAACACCGATAAGAGCCGTCGCATCTTTTAGATCTTCCTCTGCTTTGCGAATATCAGGTCTTCGTTGAATAAGCGTTGAGGGTAAATCAAGAATGAGCGCTGCATTCCAAGAAGGCATTGGAGAGGCTTTACTTAATTTTTCTTTTAAATCTGTTGGGTTTTTACCCAATAAAAAAGAAAGTTGATATATAAAGGCATTTATATTTGCTTTAATGGGTGAAATTGCTGCTTTTGCTTCGTCCAGTGAAGATTTTATATTTAAAAGTTGTATGTCATTTGAAAGACCAGATTTTTTAAGGTCAAGATTCAAATCATATAGTTTTTGCCAATCTTGTATTAAATCCTTTAACACTTTTTTAATATGTTGATTTTTGCGTAACGATATATAATTTTGTGCAATATCGGCATATAAAATGATGCTTATGGCATGACGATCAAATATAGAGCTTTCCAATTGCGCTAAAGCAGCTTCTTTGCCACGTTTAACACGTCCAAAGAAATCAATTTCCCAAGACACGTCGAATTGAGCTTTATATTCCGAATAATAGGGACTTCCCTCACCTCCACCGCCATTAACACTATTTTCACTTCTTCTGTTGCGAGAGATTGTGCCATCCATATTTATTTGAGGAAATAAATTGGCGACAATGCCTCTTAAATTTGCACGTGCTTGAAGAATACGTGCTTCGGCTGCTTTAAGATCTAAATTTTCCTGAATTGCTTCTTTGATAAGATCCGTTAAACAAGAATCCTGAAAATTTTCCCACCATTTTAAGTTGATTTTTTGCGTTGGGTCTTTTGATTGATGCGCCCATTCTTGAGGTAGCTTCACGTCCGGTCTTTTATAATCAGGCCCAAAAGCACATCCGGTGAGATTTAATACCAAAAAACTTATATACCCAAACAATTTCAAAATGTGGGTAGAAAGATGAGAGGTGAGCAAGCGGAACGTATTCTTCATCAATCTACCGAATAAAAAATGAAATTGTTTTTTTTACCTCTCCCCTTGTGGGAGAGGTCGTCCCGAAGGGACGGGTGAGGGGTGTCTAAAGCGTTTACAAGAAACACATCATCGTGTCGTGTGTAAGCATTGCAAGACAAATACTTACCCTCCATAAACCCCCTCACCCGCTCCCTTTGGTCGCGACCTCTCCCACAAGGGGAGAGGTGAAAAAAACTCTTACTTTTGAGGGTCTTTTCGTAAAAATTTGTATTCATTTCTTTGGAATGAATTACGGGGCGTGAGATTAGGACAGTAAAAAATGGACCTAATGTTATTTTTTGTCCGATAGATTGATTCTTCATACATAAGCATTGTGAATCCCGAAATATAACGACCTCCACAGTTTGAAGAGTGTTGGGTATAAGCATCATGGAACCTCTATATACACATCAACCTGTTGACCTATATAAGTTTGAATAAGCTTAGGATCAAAACTATATAAAGGCTGTAATACGCGCACATCAACGCGTTCGCTTGAGCCACCCGTTAGATTTCTTTTAGGTACGACATAAGGTTCAAGATATTCAAAATGAAGTGGTATTTTAAGCTCATTATTTCCACGCAAATACGCAATAGCGTTAGTTTTTTCTTTGAAGCGCCAAGCGTCATTTTCGTCAATATCAACCCTGATGTGATATTTTGTGCCACCTGCAATTAAAACGAGAGGATTAAGATCATTGGCGACAAATTCTCCAGGATGAACATTGACCTGTAAAATAATGCATTCCATAGGTGAATTGATTGTTAAAAGTTCTAAATTTAATTGCGATGCTTTTAAATGTGCTTCATTCGTTTTAACAACGGCTTCAGAAATTTTTAAATTGGTATCAGCGATCATTAAATTGTTGCGACGTATAATATATTCTTCTTTACTAATGGATCCATTATTTTCAATGTTTTTAACAAGATTAAACTTATCTTTTGCATCTTGAAATGTTGTTTTTGCATGTCTAAGATTTGCTTGCGCTTCCATAAGTTGTGTTTTTTTAATATCAATGTCTGCAAGAACTTGACGTGCATCGAGCCTAAATAATTTATCCCCTTTTTGTACATGATGCCCAACATCTACAAAAACTTCGTCAACTACACCTGTTAACAACGACCCTATTTTAATATTATCAGTTTGCGCCTCAATAATACCCGATCCTGCAATAAAATTTTTATAGGGTGAAAAAGAGGGCGCAACAACAGGTTGGCTAATGGGTTGTGGTTGCGTATCTTTGATGGACATTAAAGCACCAGCACTCAAGCCAATAAAAGCAATAATAAATAAAACACGGTGAAGCGGTAAAAATTTAGACATGCGCTTCCTCTTGGCTTGTTTGATATTCTAAAGCTTGCTCATAGGAATCATAAACATGTTTAATTTGACCATCTTCCATGAGTGCAATCCGATCTGCAAAAGGATAAATACGAATATCATGGGTCACGACAATTAAAGTTCGTTTTTGTTCTTGTGTTATTTTTTTCATAATTTTCATAATCTTTTGACCTGTTTGACTGTCAAGTGCTGATGTTGGCTCATCACAAACAATAAGTTTTGGATTATGAATCAATGCACGCGCAATCGCGACACGTTGTTGTTGTCCTCCTGACAAGCCAGCAGGTAAGACATCTTTTTTTTCACCCATCCCCATTTCAGTTAATAAAGCGGATGCTTTTTGGGTAGCTGTTTCTCTATCAACACCTTGAATAATCAAAGGAACTGCGATATTTTCAGCAGATGTTAAAGGTGGAATAAGATTAAATGCCTGAAATACAAATCCTATATTTTCAGCTCTGAAGGTAATTTTCTCAGATTTAGACATTTTTTGCAAATCTTGACCCAAAACAATGCATTGTCCTTCATTATAGTTTAATATACTTGCTATAATTGAAATTAACGTTGTTTTGCCACATCCAGAAGGACCTGCAAGCATAAGAAGCTCCCCCACTTTAACTTTAAGGGTTGCGCCATTTAATGCATAAACTTCATTGCCATCAGTCCCATATATTTTCGTAATGTCTTGACAATCAACAGCTATATTTTGCTCGTTTACCATGACATTGATTTCTCAGGAAAATACACTTTAACTAACCAGATTATGAGGCAAAGTTTAGAAAGGTTGAGAACCGGAACGGAGTGTGCTTTCTCGTACATGAGTACCGGAAGCGGATACCTGACGACAAATTTGTCCATAAGATGGTTAGTGATCATGTTAGCTCTTAAACACAACAGCTGGTTCCAATCGTATAACTTTGATAATACTGATGGCAGCAGAAATTGCCGAAATAATCGTAACGCCTATAAAGCTAAAAAGTAATAATTGCCATGGAAATCTAAAAGCGATTGCAGTATCTTGCGTAAGACTTGAAAATAAAGCTGTTCCGCCTAATCCAATACCATATCCAATAAAACCAACAATTAAGGCTTGATATAAAATCATCCAAAGAAGTGTGCTATTTCGTGTGCCCATGGCCTTAAGAACACCAAAATAACGTAAATTTTCAATCGTAAAATTATAAAATGTTTGCCCTGCAATAGCTGCGCCCACTAAAAAGCCTAATAAAACAGAGATACCAAAATTAATAGGAATGCCTGTATATTTCATCATATAATCTATGGTTAAATCTTTAAATTCATCACCCGTATACGCAGCATAACCTGTTTTTTCAGTAATCATTTTGGTAAGTTCTTTTACTTTTGATGGGTCTTTTGCTTTAACAAGAACAAAATTTAAGAAATTGCGTTGAGGTGGCGCAAATTTACTTGCGCGACTAAAAGTTGTAAAAATAATAGGTTGTGATTGAAATGTTCGTGTTGTTTCTGCGATACCAACGACAAAGGCACGATTATCATTAATCTCGATCGTATCACCTATTGCCATTGGTATTTTGGGTCCCCCAGGTTTTAACGGCGGATTAGCTAATTTATCATTTGCACCTTCAAGACTTACAATAATAGAATCACTTTTTCTTAGGTTTTCAAGTTTCCCCTGAACCATTTTGGCAGGCCCCCCAATAAGGGTTGTATCATCTATACCAATCACATTGCAATTTTGAAAATTACCACTTTTTAATCTGACCTGAATATTTCCTTTAAAAAGAGGTTTTGCCCAAGAAACACCTTCAATACTTGCAACCCTATATAATGCAGTAATAGGCATTGCTTTACTATCATCAATAAATTTAACTTTTTTATCCATGACCCAAATATCTGGAAGACCAATATCTGTTACAAAACTAAAGGAACGCGTCATTAAACCAACAAATACACCAGGCTGCTGTGTCATAATGAGGGATGCAAAGCCAATCCCAAGGATAATCCCTAGGAATTTACCACGATCTCCGATAAGCATTTTAAGGGCAATATAAAACACAGCAAATCCTTTCTTAAAGGATTGCTTATTAATTGCATAATGTCAAATAAGAGAAAAGGTTGCATCCAGGATAGATGCAACCAAAGATAATTATTATCATGCAGGTGCAGTAGGGGCTGGCGCAGGTGTGCTTGATCCACCAAGACCAAATATGCCCAATACTGCACCAATACCACCAGAAATAACACCACCGATTGTACTGAAAATGCCTAAACTAACTTCTTTATC
Source organism: Alphaproteobacteria bacterium (assembly GCA_030680745.1). NCBI lineage: Bacteria > Pseudomonadati > Pseudomonadota > Alphaproteobacteria > Alphaproteobacteria bacterium. Next base: position 8,747 of record JAUXUR010000022.1, on the reverse strand, counting down.
GTCAGCTTTATTTTTATTATGTTCATTAAGAGCATCTTGCGCTAATTCTTTGCCCTTATCTGTGTCGAGTCCTGAATCATTGTTATGGTGATAGGAAACATTAGCTTCATTTTTAACTTTACCCTTTTTCCCATCTTTTGATACAGGAATTTTAGTCGTTGTTGTTTTAACAACAACACCAGCTAAATTGTTACTATCAATACCTGTTGTATCTTTTGCAACATCTGCAAAAGCTAAAGGCATTGAAATGGCTGTAAGCAGAAGGAATAATGATAGTTTTTTCATTGTATGAAACTCCCTAATTTTTATTATCTTGTTATTTTTTTAGGATAATTATTAAATATATCCTACTTATTGATTATAACAAAACAATCAAAAAAGGGAAACATAAATGCTCCCTTTTTTCTATAGAAATATCTAGAGCTCAATAAAATTAACCAAAAATTAATATTACAAATTATATAATAATATATGTTTTAGAAAACAATTGGAGGATTATAATGCGTCATTATTTTTTAATATATACATCTTTTGTTCTTTTTTTGTTACCTAATACATCAAATAGTATTGTAGTAAATTTTGAGCAAGTAAATGAAATATATGCGCCAGATGAACTTCCGTGGACAGAACTTACTCAATTATCTACAGAAAAAAAAGTTGTCATTAATTCTAGGGAATATTATAAAGATGTTCCTAAGGAAGAATACGATAATAACCTACGTTATTCAGGACAGAATTTACAAGTATTTGCAAGACCAAAAAGACATCAAGTTAAATTTTATTCAAATGATAGATATTTGCATTTAACTTATGAATGGGTAGGTACAGGTGCGCTTTTGGGATTAGGCAAAACATATTATATTAATATTAAAACCCGTCTTGATCCTATACATCATGAGTGGTTATTGACTTATGCTGAGTTTCCTAAATATAAAGACCTTGTTCGAAAAAAGACGAATGAATTTATAGGTAAACCTAATTATTATAATATTCAGGCAGCTGTTAATAATTATTTAAATCTAATGCATGAAACACAAGATTTTAATGAGCTGATGGAGTATAAAAACGCAATACGTCGATTACTGGGCATTAAAAAATAGACTTTTTTTGAAACTCTACTATTGTGGTCGATTGATACGTCTCTTCGGTACTCAGATCATCATGCATAAAGAATACACTGCGATCTTCCCTGTCGAATCTTCTATCATTCGTGTCAAAATTTACGGTTTAAAGTTCAAAATTGCTCTAAAACAGTAAATTCTCACACATCCTCTGTTATGGGTTTCTCAACAATTTCGTCAGTGAAGTAAGGGCTGTGTTGCATAAATCAAGTCTCTTCAGTGCACATTTTCATTTTAATGCCTGGTCTGTACATAACCCCTCTATTGACAGAAAAATTCAGTTTGCTATCGTTAACAAGAGAAAGATACAGAAAATAAGAATTTTGAGTAATTGATCGAAGGTAAACTGAAGCAATTACAGACATTGGATATGACCTATTATGAATAAATTCTACTCGATTTTAGTTCCTTTATTAATTTTTACCTTTTGTCATTCTTATGCAGATGATAAAGCAGCAAAAAAAAAGGAACCATGTGGCTGTGGCAAGGTATCCAAAGCATCTGCTCTCATATCTGCTCCTAAAATCGCCCAGATTGGGATGGTTGAGATACCATCGGGCTCATTTATGATGGGGAATAATGATCCAGCTGCTAAACCAGATGAATCTCCCGTTCATCAAGTTAAAATCGATGCTTTTTACATGGATGAAACAGAAGTAACAAATGAGCAGTTTCAAAAATTTGTTAAAGAAACTAGCTATGTGACAACCGCTGAAAAACCAGTTGATTGGGAATTGCTCAAACAACAGATACCTCCGAACACACCAAAACCGTCTGCAGATAAATTAGCGCCTGGATCACTGGTTTTTAAACAGACCAAACATCCTGTCTCCCTAAACGACTATTCTCAATGGTGGCATTGGATAAATGGCGCAGACTGGCGTCATCCTCATGGACCTAAGTCTAAAATACTGGGAAATGATCACCCTGTTGTACATGTCTCATTTGAAGATGCTCAAGCTTATTGTAAATGGCAAGGCAAAAGATTGCCCACAGAAGCCGAAAGAGAATGGGCAGCAAAGGGTGGTTTGGAAAATAACAAATACCCTTGGGGTAATGAAGAAGTGGATGTGACAAAACCACAAGCAAATATTTGGGAAGGAGAATTTCCTCACAAAAGTAATAAGATAGATTGGACAACGCCTGTAAAGAAATATCCGCCCAATGGTTATGGGCTTTACGATATGGCAGGAAATGTTTGGGAATGGACATCTGATCTTTATGATGCTCATTATTACGTTACCTTAGACAAACAAGGTAGCGTTGTTAATCCTCACAATACGGAAAAAAGTTTTGATCCAGATGATCCAAACGTCAAAAAATATGTTATACGCGGCGGATCATTCATGTGCCACAATAGCTATTGCTGGGGCTATCGGATATCAGCAAGGATGAAAACCTCACCAGATTCTTCTATGATTAATCTGGGATTTCGGTGTGTGAAAGATAAATAGTGTTCTAAAATAATTAAATAAAAAGAACTAAGGGAATTCATCATGCGTATAGCTATTATTGTGATTACTATTATGATTCTAGGAGATTTAAGCCTATATGCTACCGATAAGGAAACAAAGATAGATCCTATCTCGTCCCCCAAAAAGGATTCTAAAGGAGAGGATACAGAATCTCTTGCAAAAGCAGCACAAAACCCAATCGCCAATATGATCAGTTTACCGTTTCAAAATAATACAAATTTTAATGCAGGCGCTGACGATCAAACTCAAAATATCTTGAATATCCAACCTGTTATTCCATTTGATATGACTCCAAATTGGAATTTAATCACACGTACGATCCTTCCTGTGATCTCCCAACCAGGATTAAATCCTGGTATGGGTCGTAAGAATGGGATTGGGGATATGCAAGTTTCATTTTTTCTTTCTCCCAAAGATTCAGGAAAACTGGTATGGGGCATAGGCCAAATTTTTCAAGTTCCAACAGCGAGCGATAATGCCTTGGGCGCTAAAAAATGGGCTACAGGTCCCACGGGTGTTGCGCTGATTTCAAAGGGGCCATGGCTTTGTGGCGGCCTCATCAATAACATTTGGGATTTTGCAGGAAATTCTAAACGTGAACGCGTCAACCAAATGCTTATGCAACCTTTTGTTAACTATAACCTCCCATCTTCTCCAGGGACTTACCTCACCTCATCTCCCATTATTACGGCCAATTGGACTGCCAAAAGTCGGGATCGATGGGTCATTCCTATTGGCCTTGGAATTGGACAGATTTTAAAAATAGGGTCTCAACCCATAAATGTGTCGGCGGCCACTTATTACAATATCGTGAGACCAAAAAATGCTTCTGATTGGACAATCAGGGTACAACTTCAATTCTTATTTCCAAAGTAAATAATGGAGATAACGACTAATAAGTTTAATCTATACAGATGGATAGGAAAATGGCAAAAATTTTTAGAGAGACAATAAAAATGAAAATCAAAACAATATTTTGCGTTTTTACCTTCGCGCTGGCATTGCCAGCAGGAGCAGAAAATGTCCTTCCATTTTCTCAACAACCATTTGAGGGGAAGATTGGCAGCACGGCCAGTGAGTCTACACCAGATTTTCCTAAGTCTATTCAAGCACCTAAGGGCGCACCTAATATCTTGCTGATTCTAACTGATGACGTGGGCTTTGGAGCATCATCTACGTTTGGAGGTCCGATTCCGACACCGTGGTTTGACAAATTGGCCAAAGAAGGTCTTCGATATAATACGTTCCATACTACCGCACTTTGCTCTCCCACGCGCGCGGCACTCATCACCGGCCGCAACCATCACACCACCAGTACCGGTGTCATTACAGAAATGGGAACGGGCTATCCTGGCTACCATTCGATCATGTCAAAGAGCTGTGGCACAATAGGGGAAATTCTCAAACAGAATGGCTGGAATACGGCCTGGTTTGGCAAAAATCATAACATACCAGACTGGCAGTCGAGTCAAGCAGGTCCGTTTGAGCTCTGGCCAACTGGATTAGGATTCGAATATTTCTATGGCTTCATTGGCGGCGACACGGACCAATGGCACCCTGCACTCTTTGAAGGCACTAAGCCTATCGAACCTCCTTATAACTCAAAAAATTATCACTTTGCGGCGGATATGGCAGATCATGCCATCTCATGGATTCGTCAGCAGCACGCTCTTGCACCGGATAAGCCATTTTTCACCTATTTCGCACCGGGATTGACCCATGCGCCGCATCATGCGCCGAAGGAATGGATCGAAAAGTTTAAAGGTCAGTTCGATCAAGGCTGGGATAAGCTGCGGGAGGAAACGCTGGCGCGTCAAATTTCTTTGGGCGTCGTTCCTGCTGACACCAAGCTCACCGCGCGACCCGAGCAAATTCCTGCGTGGGATAGCCTTAACGCTGACCAAAAGCGACTTTATGCGCGTATGATGGAAGTATATGCGGCGAGTTTAGCCTATTGCGATCACAACATTGGGCGCGTCATTCAAGCAATCGAAGATACCGGTGAATTGGATAATACACTCATCATTTATATTCAAGGTGATAACGGCGCGAGTGGCGAAGGTACATTGCAGGGCCTAGCTAATGAAGTCGGCGTTGCCGCTAACGGGGTTAAGGAAAGTCTTCCTTACCTTCTCTCGATCATAGATGATCTCGGCGGGCCGTTAACCTACAACCATTATCCCGTTGGCTGGGCACATGCCATGGACACGCCGTTTCAGTGGACCAAGCAAGTTGCTTCGCATTTTGGTGGCACACGTAATGGTCTCGTTATCTCTTGGCCTGCACGCATCAAACAGAAAGGCGAAGTTCGTACACAATTCAGCTCCGTTATCGATATAACCCCGACGATTCTTGAAGCGACTGGAATTCAATTGCCGACAGTAATCAATGGCGTGAAGCAGAAACCAATAGAAGGGTACAGTCTGGTTTATAGTTTTGACGAGGCCAAAGCACCAACGCAACACAAGACGCAATATTTCGAGATGTTGGGAAATCGTGGGATTTACCACGAAGGGTGGATGGCCAATACAACGCCGCTCCGATTACCTTGGCAGGCTGCCTCAGAGAATAGCCCTGATGATTTTAAATGGGAGCTTTATCACATTGCACAGGATTTCTCCCAAGCACAGGACTTGGCAGCTAAAAATCCTGATAAGCTTAAAGAACTCCAAGATATTTTTGACCGTGAGGCAAAAAAATATAACGTTTATCCACTCGATGCTTCATTTGTTGCACGCACCGACGTATCTATCCGTCCAAGCTTGACACGGGGACGCAGCACCTTCACCTTCTATCCAGGAATGATCCGAATTCCAGAGGGTACAGCACCAGACTTGAAGAACAAATCCTATACTGTTACAGCGGAAGTTGAAATTCCTGATGGAGGAGCCGAAGGCGTTCTTGTGACACAGGGTGGACGCTTTGGTGGCTGGGGATTGATCGTTATTGATGGCAAGCCACAATTTATCCATGCCTTTTCGAATCAGCCAGAACATAAGTACCGAGTCGCCTCAAACGAGAAGCTTAGCCCTGGTAAGCACACCATATTCTTCGATTTTAAGTATGATGAAGGTGGTGCGGGCAAGGGCGGCATCGGCACCATTACAGTGGATGATAAGCAGGTAGCTCAAGCGAAAATTGAGCGCACCATTCCCACGCGAATATCTCTTGATGAAACATTGGATATCGGCAAGGACTCAGGAACACCCATCGTTGAAGACTATGCTGACAAAATGCCCTTCGAGTTCACAGGTAACCTAAAAAAAGTTGTCATTGAACTTGGCAAGAGCGGTCTCACAGCCAGCAATGATAAAGAGATGAATGAATCCAACGCGAAGCTTGAGGCAGTGAGGGACTAACCTTTATTGCCTAGGAACTGACATACATGGGGAATTTGGGGCAGCATGCGTTTCAATCAGGTGCAGCCCCTTCCACGTTAAATAACGCCCTACAGCAACAGATGTATGTTAAAAGATCGATTTTTTCCTATTTATTCTCAACCAGCTTTAGCTAAAATGGTCAAAGTATAGGTATAAAATTTAGGATAAATTAATTATTGGTATTGAGAGGAATCGTCATGAAGACAAGAAAAACTACTTTATTAATTATATCTCTGTTAGCTCTTTTTTTGAGTCAAGCCTCTGCGGAGCCGATTTCATTGGGGGTTAAGGGAAGTACATTGGGTATTGGCGCTGAATCTTCTTATAGACATAATAGCTGGTTATCTCTGACAGGATCCGTTAATGGCCTTAAGCTCACCAGCAATAATTCAACAAAAGACCTCTTTTTTAATAGTAAAGTTCGTTTTTTAACGGCAGGCGCAAGTCTAGGCTTTCATCCCTTTAAGAGTGGTTTTAAATTATTAACCGGACTATTTTATAATGGAAATCAATTTGAGTTATCCGATGTTCGATTAAAAAACAACATCACTCTTAACAATGTTAACATCACCCCAGATCAAGTTGGTCAAGCAAATTTAAAAGTACATTATCAAAGAGTAAGTCCTTATCTAGGCTTAGCTTTTGACGCAGCTTTATATAACAATTCTCCTTGGAGTTTCACAGGTGAGCTTGGCGTTCTCTTCCAGTTTTCACCAAAAGCCACTCTCACAAGAACAGGAGCTCGAAACTTCCCTTCTCTCAAACGTTTTCTTGAAGATAAAGTAGAAAAAGCTGCAAGCAAAAATATTTTGAAATATTTCCCTGTGATGTCGATAGGTCTTAAATACGTTTTTTAGCTGCAAAATTAAATAAGATTAATTCGGGAAGTCAGGATACGTGTGTAAATAGGGGTATCAAGCTCATATCATGAGTGGTTACTGACTTATGCTGAATTTCCTAAGTATAAAGATCTAGTTCGAAAAAAAACGAATGAATTTATAGGTAAGCCTAATTATTACAATATCCACGAAGCTTTTAATAATTATTTGAATCTGATGTATGAAACACAAGATTTTAATGAGCTGATGGAGTATAAAAATGCGATACGTCGATTATTGGGCATTAAAAAATAAACGCATATATATACCCAAATAATCTGAAACTACCGTTTTTAGTCAATGACCTTTGGTCGCTTTTTGAACAAAAAATTCCTAAGGTAAATATATTACCTATCGTAATTTTTAGCATCAAAAATCATCTCAAATCTCATGCCTAAAAATCGGCATTTCCAAATTATTTGGGTATAGCTGATCAATCTACAGGACAATTTATATTGTTATGATAAAAAATTGTTTACACCATCTTTGTTTTCCTGTTTGCTTCGAAGCACGCTTCATACGCAGATTCAGGATTGTATCTTAAAAACCTAGCACAAAACAAAGAACAAAAAGACAGCAAAATGATAATTATTTAGATTAAGAAAAAAGGATTTTACAGAATCTCAAGATGAAGGAAAGAAGATTTCCTCCATCTTAACTAAACATACATTAAGAAAAAAGTTAGATAGAAATAATATTATCCTCTATTCAACAATCCTTACATCTAACCTATTAAGCAATTTTTTGTAAATTCCCCTATTAATGAAATCTGCAACTGTTGAATAAAAAAGTCCTTCTTTTGTGCTTGCATCAGGTCTGGTTGGATCCCAAGCTTCATGATTTGAAAGATAACTATCTAATATCTGCTTGATATCCTGACCTGTAAGATCGAGATTTTTAAGTAAAGCAGTTTTAACAAGATCAAAAAATTCAGCTGTGGAAAAAAATTTTCTATCTTTTTCTTCACGAACATTTCCTAATGCAACAACATTAACACCTTTTTCAAGAACGTTAACGGCCTGTCTAAAAGATTGTGGACCTCCTTCAACAATAACAAGTAAATCATCATCTTCGGCTGACATAATATAATCTGAGGCTATAACATCATCGCCAAATTTTGTAAAACCTTCTTGCATACCATAATCATTATAGACGACTACAAAATTTGAAACTTTATCAGAAACTTTGCAACCCCAAAGATTCAACGCAGTGAAGGTATGACCAACCACATTTGCTAAAACACGATGTGTCTCATTTGGGTTCTGCTCAATATACTCATTAAGAAATGAATTAATATCAAGTTTAGATAAATCATCATTAATATGCCCTGTATATCCATATTCAATAATATGCTCACCATCAAAATATGGTTTCAAAAATTCACGTGCTAATTGTGTTCCTTCAACACTAAATTGGTTCGAGCTGCCAACAATTTGAACCATACGTCGTGTCTTTAACCCCATTTTATTGATTAAGTCTGTTTTTAATTGAACATAATTTGTCTTATTAAGGTTTTTCTGGTCTATACCGTAAAAATTCTTACCATTTACCTCAACATGTTCAGTATTCACAGAAGAATTATCAACATGTTTAGAAAATTGGTCAATCTGACTATGAATTAAGTAAGAAATATCGCTATCTTTACCGACCCAAGCCGCTTCAGCATTCATAAAATTGCTTGAGCAAGCTAAAACTAATGCTATTATTCTAGAAATTTTCATATTCTTCTCCTTTTTTTTTATATAAATGCACTATTCGTTATTTTAGCACTATATGAATATATACCCAAATAATCTGAAACTACCGTTTTTAGCCGATGACCTTTGGTCGCTTTTTGAACCAAAAATTTCTAAGGTAAAACAATTATCTGTCGAAATTTTCAGCATCAAAAAT
>JAUXUR010000021.1 GCA_030680745.1 Alphaproteobacteria bacterium | reverse complement strand
TGACGCTATTGTTTATGGCAATAGTCAAAACGAATTAGAATATGATTTTGTCGTCGCACCCAATGCTGATGCCAGTCAAATTGCTGTTGAAATTGCAGGCGCCACCAAACTTGAAATTGATGCCAATGGACGATTGCTTGTCCATACTAAAGATGGCACGTTATGGCAAGATGCACCTGTTTTATATCAATATAATGGAGCACAAAAAACTGCCATTGATGGCAAATTTGTGCTTGATGGCAATCATTTAAAATTTGATATCGCAAATTACGATCATTCTAAAACACTTTTTATTGACCCCATATTTTCATATGGATCTTATGTGGGTGAACTGGCTGCCCAAAATCAATTAGTTTCAAGTGATACAGAATTAGCTGGTACAAACGTTGTTAATCTTTTAGGAGGATTGCAACGTTTTGGGATTAAAATTCATAACGATGATCTGTATATTGCAGGTGAAACGATTCGCACGCAATTGGATTCTCCTGCCTTTCCTGTCACTGCAGGTTCTTTTGATGTAACGCAGAATGGTAGTTTTGATGTTTTTGTTGCTAAGTTGAGACCTCAAGGAAATGGGGCGTCCGATTTAATTTATTCTACCTATATTGGTAGTGTAGGTGATGATAAGGCTACGATGCTTGATGTAAATGCTTTGGGCGAAGTCTATGTTGCTGGTGAAACAAGCAATCCAAACGGTGATTTTCCAACAACATTAGATGCTTATGATACGACTGCAAATGGCGGTAAGGATGTCTTCGTTTCTAAGTTAAGTGCTGATGGTACAACTTTACTTTATAGTACATTGTTAGGTGGATCAGGTGATGATGCAGCTTATCATATAGTTGTTGATGCAAATGGCAAAATATATTTAACAGGTGAGACAACAAGTAGTGATTTACCTGCAACTTCTGGTGCTTTCCAGACAAGTAACAGTGGTGGTGTTGATGTATTTGTTGCTAAAATCGATCCCTCTCACACAGGAACAGATCAGCTTGTCTACGCAACTTATTATGGTGGTGCAAGCAATGAGGCAGGGTACGGATTAACAATCGATACTTTAGGTAATGCTTATATTGTAGGTAAAACAATTGGTACTATTCCTACAACACCTAATGCTTTCTTGACATCAGCACCTGGTGGTGGCGATGGTTTTTTATTTAAATTAGACCCAACAGGAACAGCACTTTTATATGGCACTTATTTTGGTGGCACTGGTAGCGAGCTTATCGATAGTGTCGCATTAGATCCAAGTGGAAATGTCTTTATTGCAGGCTCCACATCATCTTCAAATCTCTCAACAAATACTGCATTTGATACGACCCTTGGCAGAACCAATAATGGCCAAGATGCCATTGTAGCAAAGTTTAAATTAAACAATGGAGGAGGAAATAATGATTTACTTGCTTCAACTTATTTTGGCGGAGGAGGTTCTGAAAATGCACGTGAAATAAAGGTTGATGCGAATGGTAATGTATTTATTGTTGGTTTTACAAGTGCAAATGATCCAGTGCCTACAACTGGTACAGATTCAAAGACAATAACAGGCGCCGGAACCATTGGATATTTTTCAAAATTTGATAATAATTTAAGTAATCTTTTATTTTCGACACATTTTGGTGCAGCAAGCGGCATTTCAAATAATAACAACACAACAGCCGTTTCAACTTTCGATATATCAAATACAGGTCAAGTTGCTTTAATTGGCACAACAACCAGAGATCTTGAAACAAGCACAGGTGCTTTTGATGAAAATTTTAATACCGGTCCAGATGCTGTTAATCCTTTAGTTAATATTTTTATACAATCATATTCAATTGGTAATACAAATCAAGCCCCTACAAACCCTACAGGTTTTAATTTGGCTGATATTCCTGAAGATGTTCCCTCTGGAAGTAATACAGGCACGTTGGTTTCAGACATTGTAGCAGGATCAGGGTCTATTGATAGTGATAGTGCGCCTCTTGGCATTGCGGTGACAAATGCTGCAAATACCAATGGCATTTGGCAATTTTCAACAGATAATGGCGCGAGCTGGAATGCGATAGGCAGTGTTTCTGTGGCTAACGCCTTATTGTTAAATGAAACGGATAAAATACGTTTTGTGTCTAGTCCAAATTTCAACGGGAATGATCAGGTTCTTGGTTTTAAAGTCTGGGATAAATCTTCTGGGACTGCAGGCACTACTGCAATTACAAATAACGGCGAGACAGCCTTTAGTGTGAATGCTGCTAATGCGCTTTTGGACGTGACACCTATTAATGATGCGCCCGACATTGTAGTACCTGCGACTAAGAATATATTTCAAGGTGATCAAATTTTCTTTCGTAATCAAGACAGAATTAGCTTTAGTGATATTGATATTGGTGGTGAAGACGCACGTGTTACTCTTAGTGTTACACACGGCACTCTGACAATAGCAGGGTCTAGCACAGGGTTGAACTTCATAACTGGTGATGGTACCAACGATACCGATATGATTTTCACGGGAAATTTGGCGGATATAAACGCTGCGGTCTCAAATCTTTTATTTAGATCATCAAGCAGCAATTTTAGTGGAACCTCTACATTAACAGTCAATATCAGTGATCAGGGGCATACCGGCGCAACAGGTCCTTTGGAAACAACCAAGTTTGTTGACATACATATATTATCATTCCCTCAAAGTCAATTTGCACAGGAAGATATAAATAAACCGATCCAGGGCATTTCCATAAACAATGAATTTTCAAGTGTTGATCTTCTTGTATTAAATGGCACTTTAACACTTTCAAATATAGGGAGTGCTGTTATAAGCAATAATGGAAGTGAATCTGTAAGCATTTCAGGAAATTTTAATGATATTAACGCAACGCTTGATACGCTTATCTATAAAGGAAATTTAAATTTCAATGGGGGCGATGGTTTATTAGTTTCAGCCATTGGTTTGCAGGAGGTTATTAATAGTGCTATTGCCATTTTCGTAAATCCTGTCAATGATGCCCCAACAAACCCCGAAAATCTTGATTTGCCTTCACTTCCTGAAGATGTTGCACCTGCTAGCAATACAGGGACCTTAGTTTCAGACATTGTAACAGAATCAGGATCCACAGATGTTGATAGCACGCCGCTTGGCATTGCGGTGACAAACGCTGCAATCACAAATGGCATTTGGCAGTTTTCAACAGATAATGGCGCAAACTGGAATGCAATAGGTATTGTTTCTGAGACTAACGCCTTATTATTGAATGAAACGGATAAAATACGTTTTGTGCCTAATGCTAATTTCAATGGGAATGACCAACCCCTTGGCTTTAAAGTCTGGGATAAATCTTCTGGGACTGCAGGTAGCCTAGCAAACACAAGTAGCTCGACAGCCTTTAGTGTGAATCCTGCCAATGCGCTTTTGGATGTGACACCCGTGAATGACGCGCCTACAAATCCTAACAATTTTGATCTGGCTGCAATTCCTGAAGATATTCTCTCTGGAAGCAATACAGGGACCTTAGTTTCAGACATTGTAACAGAATCTGGATCTACGGATGTTGATTCTGCACCTCTTGGCATTGCGGTGACAAACGCTGCAATCACAAATGGCATTTGGCAGTTTTCAACAGATAATGGCGCAAACTGGAATGCAATAGATATTGTTTCTGAGACTAACGCCTTATTATTGAATGAAACAGATAAAATACGCTTTGTGCCTAATGCTAATTTCAATGGGAATGATCAGGTTCTTGGCTTTAAAGTCTGGGATAAATCTTCTGGAACAGCTGGTAGTCAAGCAGATACAAGTGCTTCGACAGCTTTTAGTGTGAATCCTGCCAATGCGCTTTTAGATGTAACACCTGTTAATGACGCGCCAATGATTACAGTTCCTGGTCCACAAAATGTGAACGAGAATACAAGTCTTGCAATTTCTGGCATATCGTTTACCGATCCAGAACTTACTTCTTCAAATACTGTACAAGTCACTATATCGGTTGATCATGGCATGCTGACTTTATCAACTAACAGCCTGTCCTTTATAACAGGCGATGGTGCCGATGATGCTACTATGGTCTTCACGGGGAATTTGGCAGATATTAACGCTGCTTTAGCAACTTTATCCTATCAAGGCAATCTGAATTTTGTTGGCGCAGATACGCTCAATATTACTATAAATGATCAAGGTAATACAGGCGCAACAGGTCCTTTATCCGATAGCAACACCATTGCAATTACTGTCAATCCTATTAATGATAGAGCCTCAAACCCTGCAAATCTTGATCTGACATCAATTCCCGAAGATATTCCATCTGGAAGCAATACAGGGACCTTAGTTTCAGACATTGTAACAGGATCCGGATCTACTGATAGTGATAGCACGCCTCTTGGCATTGCGGTGACAAACGCTGAAAACACCAATGGCATTTGGCAATTTTCAACAGATAATGGAGCGAGCTGGAATTCTATGCCACCTGTTACGACTAATGCTGCTTTATTATTAAATGAAACGGATAAAATACGTTTTGTGCCTAATGCTGATTTCAACGGAAATGATCAACCCCTTGGCTTTAAAGTCTGGGATAAATCTTCTGGAACAGCTGGTAGCCAAGCAGACACAAGTACTTCGACAGCTTTTAGTGCGAATCCTGCCAATGCGCTTTTAGATGTAACACCTGTTAATGATGCACCCACGAATCCAATAAATCTTGAGCTGTCTTCAATTCCTAAAGATGTTGCACCTGGTAGTAACACAGGCACGTTGGTTTTGGATATTGTAACAGGATCTGGATCAATTGATGTTGATAGCGCTCCACTTGGGATTGCGGTGACAACGCGTGACAATACAAATGGTGTATGGCAATTTTCAAGTGATGGTGGTGCAAATTGGAATTCTATGCCACCTGTTGCTGATAATGCAGCATTCCTGTTGAATGAAACAGATAAAATACGCTTTGTCCCTAATGCTAATTTCAATGGGAATGATCAGGTTCTTAGCTTTAAAGTCTGGGATAAATCTTCTGGAACAGCTGGTAGTCAAGTAGACACAAGTACTTCCTTAGCCTTTAGTGCGAATCCTGCTAATGCACTTTTAGACGTGATACTCGTTAATGATGCACCTACGAATCCTGTCAATCTTGATCTGGCGCCAATTCCAGAGGATATCGCAAGCGGAAGTAATAATGGTACTTTGGTTTCAGACATTGTAACAGGATCAGGATCCACTGATAGTGATAGCACGCCTCTTGGGATTGCGGTAACAACGCGTGATAATACAAATGGTGCATGGCAATTTTCAACAGATAATGGCGTGAGCTGGAATGCGATAGGCGTTGTTTCAAAGACTAGTGCTTTGTTATTGAATCAAACAGATAAAATACGCTTCGTTCCTAATGCTAATTTCAACGGAAATAATCAGGTTCTTGGCTTTAAAGTCTGGGATAAATCTTCGGGAATTGCAGGCACTAATGCAGATACAAGTGCTTCTACAGCTTTTAGTGCAAATGCAGCCAATGCACTTTTAGACATAACACCTATTAATGATGTACCTACGAATCCTGGAAATCTTGATCTACCTTCAATTCCTAAAGATGTTCCATCTGGAAGCAATACAGGCACGCCTGTTTCAATCATCGTAAATGGATCTGGATCAATTGATGTTGATGGTACCCCTCTTGGGATTGCAGTAACAAATGCAACAAACCCCAATGGCATTTGGCAATTTTCAACAAATAATGGAGCGAGCTGGAATGCGATAGGCAATGTTTCTGTGGTTAACGCGTTGTTATTAAATAAAACAGATAAAATACGTTTTGTGCCTAATCTGAACTTCAGTGGAAACGATCAGGCTCTTAGCTTTAAAGTCTGGGATAAATCTTCTGGTATTGCAGGTAGCAAAGCAGATACAAATGGTTCCTTAGCCTTTAGTAGCAATAATGCGAAGGCATTTTTAGACGTGATACCCGTCATTAATGTTATTCCACCTGCACCTGCCCCTATAGTTGCGCAAACAATTGATCCTGTGCCTGCGCCTAAAATAGTACAAAATCAACAAATTAATAATATTTTACCTATACAAACAAATAAGGATCCTAACAATTTAATGGAGGATCCTAACAATGCTGTTAAATCGCCTGTTCCGCAAAATCCAAGTTTAGATCCTGCAAAGCCTTATCTAAGCGATGACGATTTTAACAAATACGAAACACCGGAATCTCCTCTTGATTCTCCAACTATTTTGATGGATGCCCAAAAAAACAATGCTGAATACGTTATATTAGGCGGTTTCAATGTTTTCAATAATTTACAATTAATTGAGATCATCAAAGAAGCGGGTGCTTTTGAAGATATTGGAGATTTTAATACTGAAAATCTTTTAGATGCGCTTGATAAAAACAACAAACAACCGACAGATGTTATGGATAAAATTAAACCAATTGGTAAAGACAACGAACAACCGACAGATGTTATGGATAGAATCAAAACAATGCAACAATCTTCTGATCAAGAAGTATTAAATATTCTTAATGATATAGTGAAATAACTTTAAATTCAGACAAGGAATGACGCGCGATGTGTAGTCTCTTCCTAGATGAGCAAGAAATGACGATGTATCAATATAGTTTGAATTCTAACAATAACTTTTTCAATCAAATTGTTAAATCCTATCACATAAATATTAATAAATAATTAATGCAATAATATAACTATTTTTAATAAAGAATTAACGAATCGGATGTATACTTATAGTATAGATGTATGTTTTGAAAGGTGTTGAGATGCCAAAAGATTTTATTGATTTGCCAAATAGCAAAAAATCTAAATTATCTTCTCGTACCACGATGCGATTGTTAGAGCAGCGCTTCATGTTTGATGCGGCAATTGCAACTACTGTTGCTGATGCTCAAAATACGTCTGATCCACATCTAGATGCGGCTGTTCATAATGATATTAATGCAAAGCCATTGGCAACAGATGCGTCACATGATACCAATACGTCTCAAAATATCGATCCTTCAAAAGATACCTCAAAAACTATTTTATCCGATTTTACAGCAAATGCTGCAACGACACCTAAACAAACAACTCAAGTTACAGACGAAAAATCAGCTATATCCTATATGAATGGATTGCCTTTA
>JAUXUR010000020.1 GCA_030680745.1 Alphaproteobacteria bacterium | reverse complement strand
AATCTATAAAGGGCCCTGATATAGCCTGTTAAACGCGGCGCAAGGTATTGAAATACTTTATCAAGATTTGATAGATTTTGATTTTTGGCATCACTTGAAAAATCACTGGCAAGCATTTCATAGGAAAGATAGCCCGGTTTTGTATCATCGTAAAAGTTAAGATCCGCCATAATTTGTTCTAAAACATTAAGCATTTCACGGCCGTTAAAAACTTTGTCTACGATGATATCAGGTAATTTATTGGATGTAAAAACCCTACGATTGATGCGCAAAGGTTTTTTGTCTAAAACTGAATATACATCCATTTTATTTGTTTTGTTTGGCATAGGTTCCAAAAATGGCCCATCAAATTCGAGTCGATCTCCAAAATGGGCACGCAATTCTTCTTTACCCCATTGCAACGGATTATCACTTCTTGGAAGAAGATAGGGATTCCCCTGGAGATCTAAGTAAGTTAAGTTTCTTAAATTGGCTATGCTTGCAGGAATAGTAGTTAAATTATTACCATCTAAAGAAAGATAGCGCAGATTAATCAGATTTCCAATTGACTCAGGCAAAGAAGTAAGTTGGCATCTGTCGAAAAAGGTGGTTTCCAAGTTTTCTAAATTGCCGATGGATTCTGGCAAAGAAGTAAGAGTCTTTATCTTGATGCTAAGTTCTTTTAAGTTTTTCAAATTACCTATAGATTTTGGTAAAGAAACCGATATACCGCCCGAAATATGAAGCTCTTTTAAATTTTTCAAGTTACCAATTAAGTCGGGCACAAAAAAATCGTAACTGCTTGAAAAGTCAAGTATTTCTAAATCTGTTACCTTAGTTATTGCATCAGGCAACTGAAAGTATCCACGTATGGCATGAACTTTTTTTAACCAGGGAAATAGGTCGATATATTGAAGCATGTTTAAAATTCTATTGTCTAAAGCTCTGTCCTGTATAATAGGATCGACCTCAAAACACTTTTGATTAAAAATTTGATTAGGGTCTTTCGAATAAGATAAAGTGTTTATAATTTTATGTAAATCATCAACATTTGATAATCCAATATTTTTAATATAATGTAAAATGTTTGTTTTAAAATAGTAAGGATCATGATTTTTAAATTCTATTATATCAAGAAAAATCTTAATATGTTGAATATCATCAAAATTCATTTTATCTTTTAATTGTTTTATATAATCATCTAATTTTTTAATTTGATCACCATACTGTATAAATGAATCTGTATACATTATCTTTGTTTTATCTCCTTTAATATTTTGGAGTCTAGAGAGTATTTTTACCAAAATATCAGGGCCAAAGCCTTTATCATGCGTAAAATGATAAGCACATTGAAAAACTTCGTTATCAAATTTATTATAATAAATAGGGTCGATAAGATTGAGTATACTTATTAGATTTTGATATTCACGCAACGAAAGATAATATCGTTCATTGAATTTTTCATACCGATAAATAAAAGAATTTTTTGAGAATTTACTTTTGAGTGCACGACGTATAATAGCGTCATACTTAAATGGATCCACTTGCCTTAAAAGCTGCATAAGCGAAAAAAAACATTCTGAATCATAAATATCTTTTTTTTCTAAACCCAAGGTTTTAATAATTTGTTCTGAATGATGTATCAAAGCCTTAATATTTTTTTTATGCCGCTGATCAAGCATTTTTTCCACGTTTACTGGATCAAGAATCGTTTTAAAACCATTATCTTTAAAATCATCACTTTTATAATGGGATCGAAGTGTTTCTATAAAAGAATCAAAAAGTTCACGATTGTAAAAAGGAGAATTACAAAACGCGCCGATCAATGGAATTTGATAAAATATATATTGTTTAGTACCTAAAAGCGCTTTAATAATAATTTTGAATTCGTAAGGATATAAATCTAATTTAATGGCATCTTTTAACCTTTTTAGAATATTGTAAACGCCTTTGCCACAAGGAAACTTATTTTTGAGCAAATTATATATCTTTACAAAATCGGCATAATGCTCTGAATTCCAAGGATCTGTTGTTGTGTCAAATATTTTACTGATTTCAAGGAAATCATCATAATTTTTTGAATCTAGTGTATTTAGGGCAGCAATTAAATAGCTCCAAAAGTCATCATCTGTACCAAAATCTATAGATAGGTTTCGATTATCGATAATTTTTTTTATCATTTGAAGAATCAAAAATGGATTGTTTTGTTCTAATACTTCTTTGATAAATTCTTCCTTTTGTTCTTCATCGCAATCAGAATTGAATCTAAGTGATTGGAATAATTCTATAAATTCGCGACTAGTTTCATCCAGCAAGCTTAAGGCAGAAGCATTCGCATTAAGATTATTTAAAATTATTGTGTTTTCGGTTTGTTTTTTCTTGCTGTTAGGCTCTTCGGCATCTGCAGCGCGTTCTCTTTTTCGCAACATTCCATTGTTATTACTGTCAGATGGATCACCCCCATTATTGTCCATTGCAAAAGAAATTCCAGAAAACATGGTGTTCACGAATAACGAAAATATAAATAATTTTTTATGCAT
>JAUXUR010000019.1 GCA_030680745.1 Alphaproteobacteria bacterium | reverse complement strand
AAAAATACAAAGACAGAGTTTTAAAAAATATAATGTCGCGTGCTCAATCGTTGGGATATGTGCTGTTAAGAAAACCGGAAAATGATGTCAAAAAAAATGACTTGTTATCAACATCTTAAGTCTTGGTCATTAGAAGCGGCAAAGCAGCAAAGCAATCCAGTTCTAAATCAATATACAGCATTTGAAGGACTACTCTCTGGATTGCTTCTTCGCCCCATTTAATTTGGGGCGCATCGCAACGACGGAAAGTTTAGGTTTTCTGAAGAATGAATTATCGAGTTCGCGTTAATAAGTACAGCCATCTAATATTAAATTAAATGACTGTGTGGAATTCAGTTATTTTTAGAGAAGCACTTCAAACATTGCTTCAACTTCAACGGCAACATTAAAAGGAAGTGACGCGGCCCCCATTGCAAAACGTGCATGTTTGCCTTTTTCACCGAAGATTTCAACCATAAGGTTGGATGCGCCATTTAAAACGACAGGATGATCTGCAAAGTCTGGTATTGCATTAACAAAACCACCAATTTTCAAACAACGAACAACTTTATCCAAATTACCTTTAAGATGATAATCAAGTTGCGCGATGATATTAAGACCACATAAGCGTGCTGCTTCTTGGGCTTGCTCGATTGTAATTGTGTGACCCACTTTACCTAAAAACTTTTTCTCACCTTCCCAAAAAGGAAGTTGGCCTGAAATATACACAATATTACCACTTTGGGTTACAGGCAAATAATTAGCAACAGGCGCTGAAACTTTTGGCAAATTTATGTTTTGGTCAATAAGACGTTTAGCAATCATTTTATTCTCCAGGATGATTCGATCTTTTTCTTAATGCCTGACAAATTATAGTTTGTAAAGTCAAATATTTATGACACAATATTTAAAGAAGGTAATTAAAAATAAAAAAAGGGGGAATGTCATGAAACTTAAAACGGCTCATCCTATGATCCGATTTTGGCATTACGTGTCTGAATTTCTGGCAACGTTTATATTCTTTTTTGTTGGTTCTATGATGATTGGCATTTTTTTTGGTTTGCCAGCTTTTAAAGAGTCGTTCTTAACACAAGAAATGCGAATTCTTGCAGTTGTTATGGTTATTATTGCCACCACCCTTTTGATTATTTATTCACCTTTAGGCAAAATAAGTGGGGCGCATATGAACCCTGCTGTCAGTTTTGCTTTTTGGATGGAAGCACATCTTGAAACAATTGATTTTATCTTTTATGTACTGGTGCAAATATTAGCAACTTTAGCTGCTATCTATCTGGTATCAATTATTATTCCTGATCCCTCCATTGCAACAAAATTGGGTCTTCCAGAACCGCCATCGGAACATCGTGTTTTTATTGAATTTGCCGCTGAAGTTTTTGCAACAGGTATACTTATTGGTCTTTTATTCTTTTTTCTTTCTGAAAAAATACTTGTAAAATATACAGGCGCTTTGATGGGATGTTATATTTTTTTCATTAAGCTTATTTCAATTGAGGCAGTCAGTCTCAATTTAAATCCAGCAAAATATCTGGGAGCAGCAACTGTCTTTCATCATTTTAGTAATGCCTGGTTATATATCATAGGACCTTTCTTAGGAACGTTTTTAGCTGTTATGCTACATAGAAGCTGGAGCATATTAAAACGTCCTAAATATTTCAGGTTTAATCATGAAGAAGGATATCTTGAAAAGCTATTTTCACGTTATTCAGATCTTAAAAAGAAGAAGTGAAGAAAAAATCAATCTACCGGACAAAAATTTAATTTTGTATAGAAAGTTACCAATTACCGGCTGTTTCCCTGAATAGGTGGGAAGCAAAGCTTCGAATAGGATTCAGGTCTAATTAACAATCATGATCGTAGATCATGACGTTATTTAAATAATTTTGCCATGCTCTTCGAGCATGTATTTCGTTTTGGATCTACCGTCTTAAAGGTCAAGAGAAAAAACATTGTTTTTAGTTTTTTTTTAGCTGAAAATGAAACTTTTTTAAATAATGTTAAGTTAACCACAGGGCCCACAACCCCTGCCCAGCTTAGCTATAATGGCTGCTGGGAGGGCTGTGGACTTGTGGATAACTTACTCTTTCCAATTTTCCCCAGATTTAAGCATTGCATTCAGTGTGATAAGCATTTTTCGCATCACTGCAACAAGACCTACTTTTCTTGGTTTTCCTTTTTCCACCAGGCGTTGATAAAAAGATTTCATTCTAGCGCTGTGAACCGTTCCTACTAATGCGGACATATAAAGCATTCGTCTAACTTCAAATCGTCCAAACTTAATACTTGATTTCTTTGCACTTTTGCCGCTTTCTCTTGTGATTGGTGCAACACCTACCAAAGCTGCTATTTCGCTTTTATTTAATTGTCCTAATTCTGGAAGTTCTGCTAATAAAGTTTGTGCGACACATGGCCCAACACCGCTCATACTTATCAATATGTTGTATTTTTTAAGAAGAACGTCGTCGTTTTGAATAATGTTTTTTAATTCTTTTTCAATCATTTTTATTTCTTTTTCATAGTGATCAATAGATCTTTGAATAGAAGATTTAATATTTTCTAGCATTTCTGGATAAACTAAACGACATCTTTCTTGCTGGCGCATCATTTTTAATTGACGAAGGCGCCCATTATACCATTCCAATTCTTTTTGTGTTTTGGAAACAGGAGGTCTTATTTCATTTTCTTTAATAAACGCACCATAATCAGCTAATATTTTGGCATCAATTTTATCTGTTTTAGCTAATTTTCCACGTGCTTTTGCAAAAGAAACAACTTTGTTCGGGTGTGATATGTGAATTTTTATGCCCTTTTCTTCTAAAGGAATAATAGCTTTGAGCTCATATCCTCCCGTACTTTCAAGAACACATAATGTTTCCTTGCCTAAAGGAACTATATGTTTATCAATAAAAGTGGGAATGTCCTTTGAATCGACTCGATAAGATTTTTGTTGAACATGCACATCGATCCAATTTTTAGACACATCAATGCCAATAAAATGTTTAAAAGTAAAGTGTTCCATGGTATCCGCATCATCTATGTTGATCCATAGCGCCGGATTGTAAATTCGGATTTAGGTCCGTTCTACCGTTCGCGCTTAAGATCGTGGGCAGAAGCTTTAGGATCCAACCGACCTTTTAGGTCTGTCCTGAAATACAAAGTCTTCTGCCATTATCATGACTAATTTCACTCAATCATGCTAGATTTTTAAGATACAATCCTGAATCTGCCTTCGAAACTTTGCGCTCTCATTGTTTCAGGGAAACGGGTGGGTTGTTAGTAGCCTTCGAGATAAAAGTTTATTTTTTGTCTTGTAGATTGGAAGAGACTACACTTCATTTCACTCATTATTACTTCTCTTAATTTAAAGCGATAACACTATAGACAATTTTCTACATTTTCATCGCTAAGACCTCTTTCTGAATATTGCTTAAAGCTTCTCCTGAAATTAGATTCATTTCTTTTGCTTTTTCAAGAGCTTTATTAACAGCATTGCGCACAAAAGATACAGGATCTTTTGCGTCTTCTTTTTTGCTATTAATCCCTTCTTTTAAGCCTTTCATGAATGCTTGGGATAAGATACTGCGATTAAAAATATTGAGCTTCTTAACAAGGGGTTGATTTTGAAATGCAACCATTTCTTTAAGTTCTTGAAGTGTAAAAGTTTCAGCCATCGCTTTCTCATTCGCTTTAATAAAAGTATCTATATAGAATTGATTCAAAAGTGTATTTCCTTCATGCTTTATAAAAGCATCTATTATATTGAGAAGTACGCCCTTTTCCGCATTTGCATGATCTTCGATTTTTTTTACAATCATTGTAATGATTGTAATGATGGGTCCCAATATTTGATCAGGACTATAAAGATGCGACATATATTCACCAGCCAATGCAATTTTTTCTGACGTTACACCATCAGATGCTTTTGGAAGAGTGTTTTGTTTAATTTGTTGATCATACTGATCTCTCATCATTTTTATGTTTAAATTAGCAGGATGATCAATTTCTTTTTGGAAAAAATCTAATAATTTGTTACTTACATTTTTGTCTAATCCGCTATCTGCGGCCTTGATTGCAATTTGTTTGAGGAATGCAACCATAAAAATTGGCATAGTTGAATCCAACATTTTTTTCATAACCTTATTATTAACATAGGCTTGATATTGAGGATTATTTGTTTTTAACCAGGTTTCATTTTTTCTTAAATCAAGAATAGATTGAAGTTCTTCAGCTGTAAAATTGCCTTTATATGCATCTTTTACTTCTTGAGAATCCATTCCGCTGCTATTCGGGCCTTCCTCATTGAGATTATCAAGTAAGATAGTTTGAAACTTTTCCTGATTTTGTCCAAATTTTTCGGTAATTCTTTTGAGTTGAAGACCGATTGGTCCTAATGCTTCAAATGACTTTATTTTTTGAGAATCATCAGGTTTTGAAATTTTGGTAATAAGTTCATCTTTTTGGTTGCTATTATCTGCATAAAGCGATGACGTTAAGAGCAGAGCAGAGCAGAGCAGAGCAGAGCGTTTTTTTCATTTTTTCCTCCAAATTTGTTTTATTATTTAACTATATAATTTTTTTAAAAATATATATACTTAAAAAAGATAGCTTAAGGGTATAAAGAATAAATATTATATTTTGTTACTTTTAAAATTAGATAATTTAACTTTTTACTAATCTAAAATAATGCGCAAATCGGTTTTGGTTCAACGCTTTTTCTTCATAACGGGTTATGGGAATAAAAGAGGGTCGTGTAAATTCAGTGTTAAATTCTTCAACAAGCTTTAAAGATTGTTGGTTGGCAATGGCATCACGCATCCAGATTTCATAGCCTTTATGATCGGTCGCTAAATAAAGCTCGCCTTCAGATTTTAATTTTGTTGCGCATAAATCAATAAATTGCGATGTCACAAGGCGTCTTTTATGATGGCGTTGCTTTGGCCAAGGATCTAAAAAAAGGGTGAATACTTTTGATAATGATGCGGGTTTTAATTTTTCAAGAAAAATACGGGCATCCAATGGTGAAAGACGAATATTATCAATCTGTTGATTGTCAACATGTTGCAATAGACTTGCAACGCCATTCATAAAAGGATCAAGACCAATAAAACCCATTTCAGGGTTTTGACTGGCTTGGTACACAAGATTTTCGCCACCGCCAAAACCAATCTCAAGAACATATTCTTTGATTGATTCTGGGAACAAGACATGAGGATCAAATACATCGCAAGTCGCTATATCAAAATTAAGCTTGGGTAATAAATCTTCGACTAAATTTGTTTTATGGACGCGTAAGGATCTACCTAAACGGCGACCATAAAATTTAACGCCATGTTTCATACTCAATTCTTTCCAATTGTGGAGGGTGCCAAAAATATAAAATTTCGGGATTCGTAATGCTCATGTATGAAAGGATACACGCCGCTTCCTTCACCACTCATCTTTTTGACCCAAATTTGAAATTGATTGAGTATGTATTCTTTTAACTGCATCCAAATTCTCTTTTAAGCTCATCAACAAGCGATAATTTTTCCCATGAAAAACCACCATCGAGTGTTGGTGCTCTTCCAAAATGACCATATGAAGCTGTACGTGCATAAATAGGACGATTGAGCTTTAAATAATTTCTTATACCTTTAGGGCTAAGATCTACCATTTCTTGTAGCTTTTTGGCAAGTTTTTCTTCATTTACATTCTTTGCGTCATGTAAATTAATATAAATGGCGATAGGTTTTGCAACGCCAATGGCATAACAAAGTTGTAATGTGCATTTATCGGATAAATTCGCAGCTACTATGTTTTTGGCTAAAAAGCGGGCCATATAGGCAGCTGACCTGTCAACTTTTGTAGGGTCTTTACCCGAAAAGGCACCACCGCCATGGGGTGCTGCGCCACCATACGTATCAATAATAATTTTACGGCCTGTAAGGCCTGTATCCCCATCCGGACCGCCGATTACAAAACGACCTGTTGGGTTAACGTAAAAGTTTTTTTCGTCACACATCCAGCCTTGCGGCAAAATATTTTGGATGTAAGGACGCACAATGTCACGTACATCTTCTTGACTTAAATCTGGATGATGTTGTGTGGAAAGGACAATGGCTGATGTTCCGTAAGGGACACCGTCTTCATATTGAACACTTATTTGACATTTAGCATCTGGTCTTAAACCGGGTAAAGATCCTTTATGACGCGCATCTGATAAAGATTTTAATATAGCATGGGCATAATAAAGGGGGGCCGGCATTAAAACATCTGTTTCGCGTGTTGCATAACCAAACATAATGCCTTGGTCGCCAGCACCTTCTGATCCTTCATCATCGGCTTCAACACCTTGTGCAATATCTGATGATTGAGCATGGATATAATCTTGAATAATAACATTTTGCCAATGAAATCCTTCTTGCTCATACCCAATTTCACGGATACAAGATCTGACTATTTCTTCATGCATTTCTTGAGTCAAAGGGGATGCAGATTTCACTTCACCCGCAAGAATCACACGATTGGTGGTTGCAAGTGTTTCAAGGCCAGTATGCGCATGTGGATCTTTTAATAAATAAGCATCGAGCAATGCATCCGAAATACGATCGCAAATTTTATCTGGATGGCCTTCGGAAACTGATTCACTGGTGAAGATGTATTTGCTCATTTTTTTCCCTTATTTTTTTATGTTTTGTATTTTTCAATTATATTTAATGCGTTCATTGGCGCATTGGGGAGTCCAATAAAGGCACAATCAAGTTTAATAGCTTCTTCAAGAATTGGCTCAAAATCAACTTGATCAATTTCGATCGCACCGAATTGTGTCAAATGCGTATTGATAAATTGAGCATCTAATATCTTGAATTTATTCTGAATAAGAGTTGCTACAAGCTGAATGAGGCAAAATTTAGAGGCATTTGTTGCACGCGAAAACATGCTCTCGCCAAAAAAGATGCCGCCAATATGAAGGCCGTAAAGACCGCCCAAAAGCTGATCATCTTCCCAATATTCGATAGAATGTGCGTGGCCTTCTTCGTGTAATTCTAAATACAGATCAACGATTTCATCATTGATCCACGTATCTGTTTTGTCTTTGCGGATTGTTTGGCAATGTTTTAACACTTGCTTAAAATCACGATCGTAAAAAAGCTGACCCTGCATGTTTCGAAATTTTTGGGCCAATTTGGTCTGAATATGAAATTGATCCAAAGGAATCATGCCGCGTTTTTTAGGGCGCACCCAAACACAATGCGGTTCATCAATGCTTTCGGCCATGGGAAAATAGCCTTGAGCATAGGCCATTAAGGCCATTGATATAGGGATATTACTGATCAAGGCCTATAAAGCGCTCCAGCCAGTGAACATCGTATTCGCCATTTAAAAATGATTGTGCTTTTGTTATTTTTTTGTGCAAAGGAAGCGTTGTTTCGATACCACCAATGACATATTCGTCAAGCGCACCGCGTAATCGCATGATACATTCGTTGCGTGATTGTGGATGATGTACCACTAATTTTGATGCAAGACTATCGTAATAAGATGGCATTTTATAGCCTGAATATAATGCCGAATCAACACGTACGCCAAGGCCACCAGGTGCATGATAATCATTGATCGTGCCAGGGGAGGGCATAAACGTTCTAGGATGTTCTGCATTCACGCGACATTCAATAGCATGTCCACGGAATTTAATATCGGATTGTTTGAACGCAAGATGAGCACCTGCTGCAACCCGAATTTGCTCATGTACTAAATCAATGCCGGTTATCATTTCAGTGATAGTATGTTCTACTTGAAGGCGGGTATTCATTTCGATGAAATAAAATTGACCATCTTGATATAAATATTCAACAGTACCAACGCCCAAATAACCTAATTTAGCAACAGCTTTCGCGGTTAATTTACCGATTTGAGCACGTTCTTCATCATTTAAAGCAGGAGAAGGCGCTTCTTCGATCACTTTTTGGTGACGGCGTTGTAATGAGCAATCGCGCTCACCCAAATGAACAACATTACCGTATGAATCTGCAATAATTTGAACTTCAATATGACGTGGATGGTCCAAATATTTTTCAATATAGACTTCGCTATTGCCAAAATTTGCTTCGGCTTCATTGCGCGCTAAATATAAACATTCTTTAAGGCTTTCAGGCGTACGTGCAACTTGCATACCTTTGCCACCACCGCCACCAGCTGCTTTAATAAGCAATGGATAGCCAATGGTTTCTGCAATTTTTAAAGCGTCTTCTTCATTTTCTACAGAACCTGCAGAGCCAGGTACCGTTGGAATGCCCAATTTAATCACTGCATCTTTTGCGGTGATCTTATTGCCCATTAAGTTGATATGTTCAGGCTTAGGGCCGATAAAGGCAAGACCATGATCGATAACAACTTCGGCGAAATGTGCGTTTTCAGAGAGAAAACCAATCCCAGGATGGATCGCATCAGCACCTGTAATGGTGGCAGCAGAAATCAATGCAGGAATATTCAAATAACTGTCTTTAGCGCGCGGTGGGCCAATACAAACGCTTTCATCGGCAAGTTTGACATGCATTGCATTTGCATCTGCTGTTGAATGAACAGCGACGGTTTGGATGCCCATTTCACGACAAGCGCGCAAAATACGAAGGGCAATTTCACCGCGATTGGCAATCAGTATTTTTTCAAACATATTTTGTAACTTCCAAGATGATGCATCTATTTGCCAGAATTATTGGGCAATGTGTTTACTCGAGAATAAGTAAAGGCTGTCCAAATTCAACAGGTGATCCGTCTTCAACAAAAATTTTGGTCACAGTACCAGTTTTTGGTGCAGGAATAGGATTCATGACTTTCATGGCTTCGATGATCAGAAGCACGGTGCCTTCTTTGACCAAATCGCCCACTTTAACAAAGGATGCACTACCAGGTTTGGGGGAGACATAAACAGTTCCAACCATAGGCGAGTTTATCGCATTGATCAGATTGTCTTCAGCTGGTATGACAGGCGCCACATTAATAGGCGTCACATTTTGACTTGGTAGCGGTTGATGTTGCATATCATGATGGGGTTGACCCATAGACACAAATTGAGTTTGTGTTACTTGTTTCGCAACACGGATTTTTAAACCCTTAGATTCAATTTCAATTTCAGTAAGACCTGTATCTACTAAAATTTGTGCGATTTTACGCACTAAATCTTCATCTTTTTCGTGTGGTTTAATGGCCATTTCTAAAACACCCATTGATCGCCCCTTTACTAATCGTTGAGAGGAAAAAGTTTTGCAAAAAATTACTTACTTATTAAAAGACTTATACCACAATTGTCAAGAAAAAACATATTATTTTAACTATATTCTTAATATATTTTTTTATTAAATGATTTTATTGGATAATATTCTCGTTTTAAAGTTAAAAAATGTTTTCGTTAAAGTGAAAGCTTAAAAACACCGTAGGGGAGACGCATTATAGTTTGAGAGAGATCCAATCCTTGCCTATCGAAAATTTAGGTCTATCTTAAACTATAATGCGTTGACCACACTAATTAATCATCAATAGAATTCCAATTATTAAAATTATGATCAACAATCATTTCATTTTTGATGGAATCATCTATTAAAAAACCCTCATGAATCAGGATGGCTTTGGCACCATCCCTAGTTAATATTGCAGGTGCCCCTTCTGTATCTAAAGGATCGGCGGTAAAATATTTTTGCCACTTTGTATTATTTTCATCGTCAGATATTAACCCTTGAAGATATAAATATTCTGCAATAGAACCTGTTGTAAACGGACGGAATTGTCTGTTTTGTCGTGTTTTAGCTCTCAAACGAAGAATTTCCTTTTCACGATCAGCAGGCGATAAGTTTTTACCACTAATCCCAAGTTCTTCTCTAAGATCGTCGGCATCCTGTCTTGTTTCGGATGCTTGCATAACCCAATCAATAAGACGGTCGGGGCTTACAAGACCGTAAAACGTTTGAACGACGTTCCATTTATTCCCCGCAAAAGGATCTTGCCCCATAGTGCCCATACGTTCTTCATACGAAGCGATGGCAGCATTTAGACCTAATTCATCTTTTAATTGATCACGATAGGAACTTATCAAATGAACGTTTTGAGAATTTTCAGCTGCTTTTGCCAAAATAGCCGTCGTAAAATGTGCATTTTTCTTAACGGATAAGAAACGTTTTAAATTATCTTTAAAGTTATTCGTTTGATATCCATTTTCTGATAGTGCATAAGCCACAGAATTGATACCTTCTGCTTGGCCTGTGGGGCAGTGCAAAAGACCGTTTACCAGTAAGTTAAACAATAACATCTTGGCGTCTGGATCAACGGTATGATTGATGCGATCCATAACAAAAGTTAGTGCTTTTTGGGTTTCAGGAATTTGGGCTTCGTACATTTTCCAGGGTTTAACATCATTCCCTATCAACGGTAATTTATAAAGAGCCCTGATATAGCCTGTTAAACGCGGCGCAAGGTATTGAAATACTTTATCAAGATTTGATAGATT
>JAUXUR010000018.1 GCA_030680745.1 Alphaproteobacteria bacterium | reverse complement strand
TCTTTTAAGAGATTCACAAGATGAAGCCAAAAAAGCTCAATATCTTTCGACGCTTTGGTATGATCAGTCGACAAGAGAAGCACATAGAGGAGAATTGGTCGCGGCTTATTTAGATCTTTTCCATAATACGCAAGATGAAGCCAAAAAAGCTCAATATCTTTGGTGGCTTTGGCGTGATCAACCGACAAGAGAAGCGCATAGAGCAGAATTAGTTGCAGCTTATTTAGAGCTTTTCCATTATACGCAAGATGAAGTCAACAAAGCTGAGTGTCTTTTGCAGCTTTGGTCTGATCAAAACATAAGAATAAATCATCTTCAGGAGTTGATCGCCCGTCATATAGATTTAGCACAACATGCATCCCACAAATTTATTCGAGATTGGTCTTTTGACGTTTTGAATGATAATGAAGCAGCTAGGCAAATCTTCAATGAACAATATAGTGAGATTTTTGAAGCGATTCAAGAAAGAATGCAATCTGAAGTTTTGCAAGAAGAAAAACTAGAAAATTATTTACGGGATGGCGAAATATATCAAGAAGAATTTCAAAATTTCATTATAGAATATTGGGCTTATCTTTCCAATGAAGATAAAGCCGTTCTTTGTGAAAAATATGCAACTCAATTCGGTGAAGATAATCTACGTATACAGGAATTGTTATTTTTATATGCTTGCGATGGGGGTCCTCGTGATGGTGCTGTAAAGGTCTATGCAGATTTGCTTTTAAAACTTAAAGATCCTTTTGTACATCATCCTTCTGTCCTTGATATAAAACTTGATACAGAAAACGCGCAAGCTCTTTATTTCACCATTAATCCAGAAATATTTAATTATTTGCCAGTGAATCAAGAAGCTTTAGCGACACTTGAAGATGTTTATTTCATTCTTGGTGACGATATAGATTCTCAAATCAAAGGCATACTTGATAATACTGATCCAGGAAATTTTGGCGCCGATTTTAAAAAATATTTCGTGGCCCCTTTTTCAGAAGAATCCATGATGCTTCAAGCCATTATTCAAAAATATAAAAAAATGGGTTTAAAAGGAAAAGAAAAATTAATGAAGATTATGCCTGATTTGCTGCAATGTAAACAAGGCAAAGATCAAGCGATCGGAGATCATTATTTAGTTGAATCTGAAGCCCTTCCTTTTGCTGAACTAAAAAATATTGCTGATTGGTTAATTCGTCTTCAAACTAACAATAACCCTTATATAACAGATGAATATTTGGCAACATCTTTTAATAAATCACGCGCTCAAATGATTACACTTGTTTCGCATATGCTGAAACCTGATCATATATTCCGTAGGCATTTGACAGATTTTCAAACAGAAAAAGCACAGCTTTTAAAAGCTCTGTTGGGCTCTGTTGTAAAGTTTGAAAAGCATATTGACCTTAGTGATCGCGTTGCATTAGGCCAAAACTTAAAATTAGCCCTCGATATTTTAGTAAAATTATCAAATGAAGAAAAATTCTTCGAAACATTGGCTCAATTATGCGAAGTGTATGATATTTATCTACCCGCTAATAAATTTGGCGACCAATTATCAACGACTTCAATGGAAGGTCTTATTCAAAAACTAAAGGCAAATGATGTTAATGAACGTGGTGATCTTTTGACTTTCCAAAATCAAATGCGTGATTTTGTTAAAAGTGAAAATTTTATGGCTTTGTTAAACAATTTTGATGTTGAAGAAGGCGCTAAATTACGTGAATTAATGCGCGGTTATGTCAGCAATACTTGGCCTGTTGGACTTCTAAATTTAATGGAATTGGCGTGTGAGGAAAAATTAGAAGACGCCGTTAATGCCATTTTAGATCAAACTAAAATTGATAAGGATATGCCGTTAACTTGGGCTAACCTTAAAAATATGTTAACGCGCGAATTGCTTGGTGTAAAACGCCAAACCATCAATGCGCTTGTTGAAAATATAACAGGTTTATCGCATGCAGAAAGACCACATGATATTTCGTATGTTGAAGGTCTTTTAGGGAGTATCGTTGGATTACGTCAAGCAGACAAAATGCCCAATTTTGATATTTGGCATATGACGCATGAAAATACGACATCAAAATCTTTACAAGAAACTTTAGATCTGTTCCATGAAGATTTTACAGCCAATAGAATCATCAATCATGTTAAAGAAATGATTGATACATCTAAATTAAGTATTACGGCACCAGGAACGGGCGAAAACATTATCTGGGATATGATACGTGTTGCTGCGAAAGAACAATTGCGTGATAAAGAAATTGCCAAAAGAATGAGCGAAGACAATATTATTGATGAAGTAATTATTGAAGATTATGTTAATGATCTTTTGTATAACCAAACAGGTGCTACACATCTTGCTGTGGCGTTGTTATTAACAAAACTTGGTATTTTAAATGAAGTTGACGAAAATAATCATCAGATTTCTGATAACAGCATTATTCTCGATTAAGAATTAACGAAAGCCTATCCTTACGTTAAGTGGGGATAGGCTATATTTCCTATAAACACCCTTCTCTTTTTAGGCTTAATGTATTGGCATGCTTATTGCATTTATCTTGTAGATCTTAATGAAATAAAGAGTGTCCCATGAGTGCTAATATCGATTACGTCCTTTTGTCACACCAAACATCTGCTGATCGTCAGTTTGCTGTCTTAACAGGGAATTTAAGTCTTGCCTTGTTACCAGGGGCGCAACAAAATAAGCTTTATTTTCAACAACATATTGATTATCATAGTAAAAATCCTGTTTCTTTCACACAAGAGCGTGGTACGTATCGAAATCTTGCAACAGGTGATGTTACAAGTACTGGCAATGCGCTCGATTTTGCAATTATTGGCCAAGGTTATTTTAAAGTGTTAACGCCAGAGGGTGTTCGTTATGGTCGTAATGGAAGATGTCATATGGGGCCCAATCGTGAAGTGATGGTTGGCATTGATGGTATTCTTTTAAAAGACGATGATTCACCGCTTACAATTCCCTTAGGTAAATCAATCGAGGATTTACACGTGTCGCCCGATCTTGCGATAAGTATGGGCGATCAATATGACGGGAAATTAGGTGTTGTGCGCTTTGAAAATGAACAAAACATGACCTATGTTAAATACCGCCATTTATATGAAACAAAGGATGAAGCTTTACCGCCTTTTGATGAAGAAGGTAAAATGATGGTTGAAGTGCAACAAGGATCATTTGAAAAAGCAAATGTTTCTTCATCGACAGTTTTATTTTCTTATATGCAAACACAACGTAATTATACAGCTATCGACGAATTCGCAAAAAAAAGACATAAATCTGAACTTGATACAGTGAATGCTTGGCTTAAAGTGAATGCATAAGGGGCAAATTTAAATGGCGACAAATTCTACTTTAGGGATAACAGCATCGACTTTTATGGCGCTTGATACTGAAATGGCGACGATTGCGTCAAATCTTGCTTTGACGCGTGTTAATGCGTCGAGTGCTTTTGTTGCCAATTTTGAAGTGGCGGCTGTTGAAAATCTTAAATCAGCGGGTGCTTTTGCGTCGGAATCAGCTGGCAATTATTCCGTTGGTACAAATATTGTTAAAGGTATTAAGCTTGCAGGTCTGTATCAACTTATTTCGCAAGGATCACAAGATCAAACGGGTAATCCTTTCGATGTAATGATTAATGGACCTGGTTATGCGGTTGTGAATACTGCAAATGGCAAAGCCTATACACGGGATTTAAGATTAATTCGTTCGACAGTGCTTAAAAAAGGACCTTACGAATTAGATCCAGGCATTATTATTCCTCCTGAGGCGCGTGAAATTACATTAAGTCCTAATGGTGAGTGGCAGGCGATATTGCCAGGTCAAACAGCGCCAACGATTTTAGGGCAAATGACACTTGTTATTTTTAACAATCCCCATGCGCTTCGGCCAACAAAGGATAATTTATACTTAGAAACAGGTCCAGATGGATCTGGTGCGCCAATTCCCGGTATTGCAGGTACTGATGGTTACGGCGAATTTGTACAACATGCAGTGGAAAGATCAACAGTTAATCCAACAGATCAATTGATTCGGTTGGTCGAGGTTTCTAAACTTTACGGTTATGCGACAAAAGTGATCGAACGTGAAGATGAGAAGGAAAAACAAATTACGCGTGCCGCATAATTGTTTCTTTTTACAAAGGGATAGGCTATTTTGGGTACATATTTGGTATTAATGCCAACTCGATAATACCATTTACTAGAAAACTAAGAGTTTCTGTCGTTGCGATGAGCCCCAAATTAAGAGGGGCGAAGAAGCAATCCAGAAAAAACAATTAACAAGTTGCATGTTAGTTTTTGACTGGATTGCCACGCAGCTATGCTGCTCGCAACGACGAATCTCTTGATTTTATTGTTTTTAATTCTAAATTTGCGTTTATAATAATAAAACTTGGGGAATGTATTGAATTTTCTGGAAAAAATTAAAATTATTTTAGCCTGTCTCGGATTGTTTTTACAATCAAATGGATTATGCGCTGAAGAAGTATATCTAAAAACGCAAGAGCTTGAACTTTTTCAGGATAATATTTTTTTAGGTGATATTTTTGATGGATTACCAGATGCGCAAAAAACTCAAATTATAGGGCCTACGCCCGGATTAGGTAAAAAGAATTTATTTCCTCAAGATAAACTTAAAGCCATTGCGCAGCAATTTGGCCATGAATATTTGGGGACGACTTCCTTAATTATTAAACGTAAATCACGTCTTTTAAATCATGATCAACTTATTGAACCTATTAAAATAGTGCATTTAGATTGGATTGAATCTCAAAATAATCATGATTTTTTTAAAACAAAGGATTATGAATATGTGCTTCAATCTAAAAATAAAAAGATTGAAATGCCTTTAATAGAGGGTGTTAGACCTGAAATTGTTGATTATATATATTCACCACAATCAAATTTTTTTTCAGCTAAATTTCAATGGGTAAGTGATGATTTGCCGAATCAAACACCCACATCTTTTGTTTTAGAAGGCTATGCATATCCGCTTGTTCAAATACCAGTTGCTAAAAACCCTATTATGATTGGTAAAAAAATAGGTCCTGATGATTTGACAATGACCAATATTAGGTTGGAGCGTTTACACGGATCCATTTTAACAAATCAACAAGATCTAATTGGGATGGTGGCGCAATTATCAATTTTACCGCACCAACCTATTCAAAATAGGCAGGTTAAATCGGCGCTTATGATTAGTAAAAATGCGCTTGTGATGATGCAGCTTAAAACAAGTGATATGGCTGTTGCAACTCAAGGAAAGGCAATGGCTGATGGTCGCAAAGGCGAATTTATTCCCGTGATGAATATGAGCAGCAAAAAAGTTTTACAAGGCAAAGTAATAGACGAAAATCTTGTGGAAATACAAAATTTTAAAAATGTGGGTGGATGAAATGCTAAGATGTGCATTTTTAATAGGATTAATGCCATTACTTTCTGGTTGTAATTTAGTGGATCGTTTGAATGCCTTGGGGAATCCACCACCTTTATCGCCCATTCAAAACCCTGTGATGAATCCTGCTTATAGACCAGTGAGTTTGCCTATGCCGCCAACAACGCATTATGAATCAAGTAAAAACTCCTTATGGCGTCAGGGCGAAAAATCTTTTTTTAAGGATCAACGCGCAAGTCAGGTGGGTGATATTTTAACAGTGATTATTAATTTGAAAGATTCTGCAAAATTAAATAATGAAACCTCCAGAGGTCGCAATAATTCTGATAAATTAGGCGTGGATAATTTTGCAGGACTTGAAACGCGCATTAAAAAAAATCACAAATCTCTTAATTTAGCAAAAATGGTTGGCGCTGGTAGTTCAATGAATAGCAAAGGCACGGGGACTATTAAGCGCGACGAAGAAATAAAAGTGAATGTAGCGGCGGTCGTTACGCAAGTGTTACCTAATAATAATCTTGTTATTTTAGGTAGGCAAGAAGTCCGCGTGAATTACGAAGTGCGCGAACTTCAAGTCGCAGGCATTATACGACCTGAAGATATTACGTCCGAGAACAAAATAAACTCTGAGAAAATTGCTGAAGCCCGTATTTCCTATGGTGGTCGCGGTCATATAACAGACGTGCAACAACCACGTTATGGGCAACAATTTTTGGATATTATTTTACCGTATTAGTTCCTAAGAAATGAGATGCTGATAAACTTGATTTAAACTATATATACAATTTGTATTGACAACATAAGTAAATTACATAAAATCAATCAGTTTTATTTGTTATTGGATCAAGATGCATGTCAAGCCTTTATACGCCTCAAACTATAAAATCAGAAGTAGGTGTTTCAACTTATGAGCGAGGTAATCTTTATTACAAGCAAAATAGGGTAAAATCTATTAAATTTCAGAATGATATATTAAAAGCCGTTGTTCAGGGCGCACGAAAATATAATGTAACAATTTATTTTGATGAAGATAATGCATTAATAGCGAATTGCTCTTGTCCCGTTGGTTTTAATTGTAAACACGCCGTTGCCGCTTTTTTACAAGCAGATTATGAAGGTTTATTTAAAATGGACGTATTGCAAGAAAAGCTAATAGAAGAAAAATTGCCTTATCAAATTCAAGATTGGCTTAATGCTTTAGAAAAGGAGCAAGAGCCTTCAAAAATAGAAGAAGAATCTTTTTGGATTAATTATATTATTAAGAAAAGCTATGGATCATCAATAGAATTTGCATTTACCAAACAACGCATTCTTAAAAATGGTAAAATAAGTGCTGATCAAAAAGTAAGCCCAAGAAATCTTGATAAAGTGATTTATGATAAAAGTATTAAAAAAGATGATATTGAAATTATGAAGGATTTATACCCTTATGTTAATTCCTTAAGTTATTCATCAAACACATTAGACTCAAATCTTGTTGAAAAAATTTTAAAAACAGGTAGGTGTTATTATAGCAATTATTCATTTGAATCTAATATTCTGATGAAATTAGCTAATCCTCGTTTCGGGAAATTTGAGTGGGTGCTTAATGATGATGGTTCTCAAAAATTAAAATTATCTTTGGACAAAGAATATAATGATTTGTATGAATTTGATAAATATTGGTTTGTAGATCATCAAAATGCTGAAATGGGAATTATAAATTTTCAAGAACCGCATCATCTTATTTCTAAATTGCTGCATGCGCCTAAAATACCTGTGGAAAATGTTAATGCATTACGTTCTAAAATGCAGCATTTAACAAACACAACACTAAAAATAGAAGCGCCTAAAGAAATACTTGTTGAAAAATTAACACCTATCGATCCTATTCCTTGTTTTGAATTGACCACTAAAAAAGCCAGAAATTCTTTTAATCAAATTATTGAGTTTATGTGTGGACAATTAAAATTTTATTATAATGGTCAGCTTATTGATTACAATGACGGAAACAATGAATTAAAATTTATTGAAAATAATAAGATGTTTTTAATGTCTAGAAATTTGTTATTTGAAGAAAATGTAAAAAACATTTTATTATCTATTCATTTGAAAGAATTTAAAGATATCAAGCAGATTGCAAGATTGCCAGATAATACGCATCATTTATTTACGTTTGAGGGTGCAAATTCTCAAGGATATTGGTTCGAATTTCAAAAAAAAGCGATTCCAGATCTCAAAAAACTGGGATGGAAGGTTACGATAGATAAAGATTTTCCATTTCAATCCATTATTCATGATAATCAATTTTACTCAAATATTGAAAAAGCGGATGGTAATCATTGGTTTGATGTTGAGTTGGGCGTCGATGTTGACGGGCAAAAATTTAATTTAATGCCTATTATTGTTGCAGCTTTAAAAGATAATCCATTAATTTTTGAGCAATTTGAAGAATATGATCAAAATGATAGCATCATTATCCGTTCAAAAGAAAAAAATAAATATTTTAACTTTAAATGGGATGCCGTTAAGCACATCTTTTTGTTTTTAAAAGATTTATACGATACGCATAGCTTGGATAAAAAAGGACGCCTGAAATTATCTTATTATGAAGCGCCCTATCTTGCTGAAATTGACGATGCGCAACATGCCTTGGATTTACGTTGGTTTGGTGATAAAAAAATTGCTGAACTGGGTAAAAAATTACGCAGTTTTACGGGCATTAATGCCTCAATTTTACCCGATAGTTTTAAAGCATCTTTAAGGCCCTATCAAAAAGAGGGTGTTGATTGGTTGCAATTTTTACGCGCGCATCAATTATCCGGTATTTTGGCTGATGATATGGGCCTGGGTAAAACGGTTCAAACGCTCGCCCATTTATCGATTGAAAAAAAAGAAGGTCGTTTAACAAAACCAGCTTTAGTGATTGCACCCACCAGCTTAATGGTGAATTGGGAAGCAGAAGCACAACGTTTTACACCTGATTTAAAAATATTAGTACTTCATGGTGCAACGCGTAAAAATCATTATGATAAAATTTCAGTAAGTGACATTGTTTTTACAACCTATTCCTTATTAAGTCGTGATAAAGAAAAATTATTGTCCCATTATTTTCATTCTATTATTTTGGATGAAGCGCATCGTATAAAAAATAATAAAACGCAAACAACACAAATTGTGTATCAATTGAAAGCTGAACATCGTTTTTGTTTAACAGGTACACCGCTTGAGAATCATTTGGGCGAATTATGGTCCATCTATCATTTTTTAAGCCCAGGATTTTTAGGGAATGAAAAGCAATTTAAAGATCAATACCGTAATCCTATTGAACGCGATAAGGATGAAAATCGTCGAAAACTTTTAATAAGGCGTATTAAGCCATTCTTGTTAAGGCGTACAAAAGAAAAAGTGATACACGAATTACCAGCCAAGACAGAAATTATTCAACGTTGTGTTCTTGAAAAAGATCAGCGCGATCTTTATGAAACTATTCGCGTTGCCATGGATCAAAAAGTTCAAGCAGAAATTGCGCAAAAAGGATTGGCGAGAAGTCATATCACGATTTTAGATGCCTTGCTTAAATTACGCCAAGTGTGTTGCGATCCCCGTTTATTAAAACTTGAACATGCGCAGAAAGTAAAACATTCGGCAAAATTAGAACTTTTAATGGAAATGTTGCCTGAAATGATTGAAGAGGGTCGCAAAATACTTCTTTTTAGTCAATTCACGTCTATGCTTGATTTAATTAAAGAGGCGCTTCATAAAGAAAATATTCCGTATGTTACGCTGACAGGATCAACGTTAGATCGCAAAAAACCTGTTGAAGAATTTCAAGCGGGTAAAGTGCCGCTCTTTTTAATAAGTCTTAAAGCTGGCGGTGTGGGTCTTAATCTAACAGCTGCAGACACAGTCATTCATTATGATCCATGGTGGAATCCAGCTGTTGAAAGCCAAGCAACGGATCGAGCGCATCGGATTGGTCAACAAAAAGCTGTTTTTGTGTATAAATTTATTGTATCGGATACGGTCGAAGAAAAAATTCTTCATATGCAAAATCACAAACGAGCGCTTGCAAGTGCATTGTTTGATGAAGATGGCCAAGCAGCCCATAAATTATCAGCGGATGATATCAAGACGCTATTTGAAAAGATTTGATATAATCTATATTTAAGTGTATATAGAATAAAGTAAAAAAACAAACATATTTACATAAGGCTTTTAATATAATGAAATCAGGATTCTTATTCTCTAAACTTCTTTTTATTGCTTTTTTTTGGAGCAGTCTAGTTGTGATACCCAAAGATTCCTGGGCGATGTTTCCGTACAATAATCCCAAACTTCAAAAAACTGATATAGATAGTTCTATTCAAGATGCATTGTTGCGCACTGATCAGATCTTGGGCCAATACGAAGAAAGGAACAGAGCTGAAGAACAAAAACAAAAAAACGAAGTAGATGATATTATTAACCAGCACCCAATCTACCAACAGGTATTGACAGCGATTGAAGCGGATGGGCCTTGTTTTCGCAGAGAATTTCCTAGTAAATATCCATTGCCTGAAGAAGGATTATTTCATTTATTTTATTTATGTTCAAAAAATGATCCAAAGCGTGAAGATCGCATTAAGTTATTATTTGAAGCCGCACAGGACTTAAATAATTTAAGTTTTTATAGAACTATTTATACTAAAATGAGTAATTTTTATGGTGGTTCAGCGCCGCAAAGTGAGTTGGAGCTTTGTGCTCTTCTTTTAGAAAAGGCGCCTATAGATGAAGAAATTAATAAATCAAAAAAAGAAAATTTTAAGAAAATTCTTTGGAACTTATACTATCAATACGAAGCAAAAAATAATGATGATAAAAACATAAATGCATTATTGGATGCTATTGCACGATATTATGTGATTGATGAGAAAGAAGCGCAGAAATTTTTAAATTTTCTATCAAAAAATTTAACACGCTTTATAACAGAAGATTCTTTAGATGTTTTAGCGCTTCAAAAAAATTTGAATTTTTCCTCTTTTTTTGAAATAGCACAGACAATAATAAAGAAAAGATTAAATGATCTGATAAATATTTATTTTCAAAAACCAGAATCTAAGAATGTATTTGAGGGCACAATATTAGGATGGCAAGAGATTTTGAATGAAATTGTGATCTCTCTTAATCAATATTCAGAAGCAAGGAAACCGAATGGATTTCCTGTAAATTATCATTTCGAACGATCTTTAAACTTTATTTTAGATAATAATCAATTTGTTGATAAGAAAGATCTTCTTTTTATTTTAGAAAATAGTCGATCCATTTTACAATTGCATTCAAATTTAGGAGAAAAAATATGTTTGCTTTTAGATTATCCTGATATAGAAATCCAAAAAAAAGCTTACAATGATATTCTTTTTTATTTGGAACATCAAATAAATAACAATGTAGATAAATTTTGGGTTAAGGAAGTTTTTGCTGATTTATTAAATAAATATTCTTCTTATTTAGAAAAAAAAGATCCTTATTATAGCCAGATTTATACAATATTTAAAGAAGCTGAAGCTTCATATTTTTTACAAAAATTATGGCTATTTTTAATAAATCAATTTGAAAAAACAAACGAAAAAATATATCAAGATATCGTATGTCAGCAAATACAAGATTATTGGAATATTCCTTTGAATAAGAGAAATTTAGTGTGGAAAAATTTCAATAATCAGGCAATTCAGATTGCGTTAAATAATCAAACGGTGAGTCTAGATAAAATTCATGCCTTTATAGAAGATAGTAAAACAACAGGTTTCAATAAGTTTTTTGATGCAGATCTTTTTCAAAAATTTAATGATTTAATGATTTGGGATGAATCGAAACCTTTAAAATTGCGTATTGAATCTTTTAATGACCTTATTACGCGCCTTAAAAATTCTGAAGACATTCTTGCGCTTAATATGCGTGCTGATGAAAAAATAAATAATGATGTATTTCGTGAATATTTCAAAAACATATTTATTATATTGAATCCTGAAACAACTATATTTGATAAATATGCCGCAAAAAGAGCACTTATTCATATGCGTGAAATTTATGACGACATCACTAATGTTCCTTTGCATTTGACAGATTTGTATAACGTCAATTATCATCGGTTTTTTCAAAAAGAAAAGCGTCCTGCTCATTTTAAGATCGATAAAACATTCGATTCTCCCAAGATTGATACAGATTCAGGACTGATTTTTGGATTTGCAGATGAGGAAATGAAAAGCAGGGATTTCTGCGAATCACATGTTTTTTACGCTTGTGATACAGACTCAGGATATGCTGTTTGGTCTTATGCTTTTGATGTTATGTGTGAAACAAATAAAAAATATCATCTTTTATATTCTGTTGGCAAAGATGTTATTTATTTGGCTTATCATAATAAGGTTTTGTTGCTTAATAAGACAAATG
This sequence comes from Alphaproteobacteria bacterium, assembly GCA_030680745.1. NCBI lineage: Bacteria > Pseudomonadati > Pseudomonadota > Alphaproteobacteria > Alphaproteobacteria bacterium. Next base: position 1,052 of record JAUXUR010000018.1, on the reverse strand, counting down.
GTTCTGTTGTTAGAGATTTTGAATTTGCAGACAAAAACCCTATTATTTTTATCGCTTCAAATCCAGCAGATATTTTGTATGTTGTACAAAAAAATGCAGAGAAAGAGGAAATTCTTACAGGTGTAAAAATGCCTGAAACATCAGAAATTTTTCGTCAAAAAATTTCACCTAAAAAAGGAAAATCTATATTTGGGTTAGCTGGAAATTATTTTTGTGCAACAGCCTTTGCATCAGATCAATTATCTTTTATAGGTCCTCAAGGAATAGAAACTATTTTAGATACGCATCTTCGTGGAGGTAATTGGGTGGCTCAAGAAAATACCCTCTATTTCGAGCGTGAAATAGATAAAAAACATACGCAATTGGTCCGCTATAATATGGTTGAAAATAAGGAAGAGTGGGTTTTTGATTTACCTTCTTCTATCAGTCAAAAATCTTTGAAATTATCTGCAAAAGGCACTGAATTATTTTTCCTGACAGAAAATGGACAGCTTATGGCCCTTTCAGCATCTTTGGATCTGCCTTCTAAACAACGCATTATTTGGTGCGAAAATACTAAAAGTCAGTCAAGTAGGTTTACTGTGGATCATATTCTGCCTGATTTGAGTGGTCGTGTTATCCATGGTCTTGAAGAAGGTATGGGAAGATTTGCTCAATATGATGCACGTACGGGTGAAAAACTATTAGAATATGAAGCTGGTAATGGTTGTTTTGTAGGGATGTCTAAATCAGGACGGGTTTATATTCAATAGAGGGCAGCAAAACGTCTTTTGAAAAGATTTAAAATATTCTTGAACAAATGTTAATAATTCATTATTATCTTGTGAGTATTTTAACAGAGGTAAAGACTTCAATGGTCGTTTTGATGAAAAAATTAGATTTTAAAAAACATCAAGGTCGTTTTATATCTGTAATCATAGTACACGACACTTTTTTAATTTGATCTAAGGTATTGATTTTTTATAAGAAAACATAGTACAGACAAGATACAAAAAAAGGAGCTGTACAATGATAAAAATGAATACCTTAGATCAAGCAATAAATAATCACTT
>JAUXUR010000017.1 GCA_030680745.1 Alphaproteobacteria bacterium | reverse complement strand
CGAAGTGATTATTTATTGCTTGATCTAAGGTATTCATTTTTATCATTGTACAGCTCCTTTTTTTGTATCTTGTCTGTACTATGTTTTCTTATAAAAAATCAATACCTTAGATCAAATTAAAAAAGTGTCGTGTACTATGATCTACATACAAGACTATCACCCTCTTGCTTGGCTTCAGCCAATACTTTTGAAGCTTCAAATTTAGCGCTTGAGATTGGAAGTTTTGTATGTATTTCATCAACGCCTTTACCTGCAGTAAAATCCATTTGTTTGGTTGCAAAAGTACCACCTTCCTGTATTGCAGTAGGCAGTGAAACTTTACCAGCGGTTTTAAGGGCTTTGATGTTATCAAGTGAAACTTTTGTGGGGCACATTAAAGTTGTGTCAGCTTTAGCATTGGTAATAAAAAACATAGTGCTAATTGTAAAAAAACACGATGTTATAAAAGTTATTTTTTTCATTGTATCCTCCGATTTTTTTTGCTTATTGACAGTTCATTGTATCATTTTTTTATTGTTTAATAAAATATTTTTGTTGTTTGGGTTTGATCTAATAACTTATTGTAAAATCAATCGATCTACTGGACAATTTTTAATTTTATGTTAAAAATTCTAGTTTAAGATTTCTTCCTTTGTTTCCCTGGATCCGCATTCGAGCTCTTAGGCTCTTATTGGTCCAGTGAAACAATTGAGTAGTCGACATGCTTCGAAAAAAATTAAATTTTGTTCCGTAGATTAATCGACTAAAGGGTAGAAGCTATCAACCTTATTCCTGTGGGATTTCACATCCCGCGTTTTTGCCTACGATTGCAAAACTTAATTTTTGTGGATCGATCCAGTTTTGTATAAATTTATTCACATCTTCTAATTTGACTGATCGAATGGCATCAACATATTTTTGAAGAAAATCAATGTCTTTATTCCATGTTTGAGCATAATGGATTAAATTGATGATTTGTCTTGGTTCAATAAGGGCTGTTGCGATTTTACCTGTTAAGTGATTTTGTGCGAAAGACAAATCCTTTTCGGATATTCCTTTTGTTTTTAAATTGGTAAATTTTTGTCGAACAATATCAAGTATTTGTTGTGTTTGCGCACCTTGAGTTGAAGCGCTTCCGTATAGATAAGTTGAAGCAGGCCATTGCTCTATATCAGTTGATATACCGTAAACAAGTCCTTTTTTGACACGTGCTGCACGCCATAATTTTGACTCTTGTGTAAGACCTAAGGAAACATTGGCAATCGTAGCATAGTAATAATCTAAGGTATTGTATTTGGGCATTGGATAAATAAAGGCAATGCTACTTTGAGGCACATCTTGATAAATTTGCGTTAAGTCTTTTACAGGTTTGGGTTCAATATACGGAATATCATCAGTTTTAATTAATTTTTCATCGGGTAAAGTTTGTAAAATTTGATTCGCATAATTTTGCGTTTCTTTTTCATTTAAACTTCCTAAAAAGCTTATTTTTAGATTTTCTTTTGCTAAAAATGCTTGGGGAAAAATTTTAATATCATCAGCGCGCAACATCTGAATGCTTTGAGAATCGCCATCAGGATTTTGCCCATAAGGATGACCTTGAAAGACCTTCATATGCAAAGCACGTTGTGCAACATAGGATGGGTTTGAGTGGGCAAAATTTGTATATCCTCCATATTTATTTTTATTAACATCTTCTTCAGAAAATACAGCATTATTAAAAAGAGTTTTTATGAGTGGAATAACTTTGTCAGCATTTTCCTTAGGAAACGAAAATGAAAACCCTAAATTGTCATGTGAAACATTTGTATTCACTTTTAGTTTTAATCCATCCATGATCGCAATAAATTCATGATGGTTTCCTCCATTGCGGGCTTTTAAAAAAAGATTTGAAAATAATGTGGAAAGACCTTCTTTTCCTATAGGCATGTAAGAACTGCCTGTTTTGGTAAAGGTCATTTCAATCAAAACAAGTGGTGTTGAAGGATCTTCAATGAGCCATGCTTGATTTTTTGTTAAAATGGGGACGACTTTAATCGGTAATTTCATTTCAGCTGAATTTGAAAAAACAGCATTAATGTTGAAAAAAACAAATAAAAAATATGTTACAAATTTGATCATTGATCTGACTCCAATTGAGGTAAGGAAACGCCTGCAGCAATCATACGCGGAGGGTTTTTAAAATATTTTTGCGCAACATCTTGAACATCTTTTGTTTTTATTTGAGCAAAATTCTGGTGAAAATTCAGCATATCTTTTAGGCTGCGACCATTGGCGAGGCCTTTAATAATAAAGTCTGATATATTGGAAAGAGAACTGAAATGTTCATCCATTTCATAAACAATATTTTTTTTGGCATCTTCAACTAATGCGTCATTAATTTCATCATTGATTATTTTTTTAAGCGTTACATGTATCGCATATTCAAGTTCTTTATAGTCGTAAAAAGTTTTAGGGCTTGCCACAAGCACAAAAGAATATGGATCATGATAGTTCGGATTAAAAGATGCATAGACATTGCCCGCAATTTTTTGTTGCATGACAAGATTTTGGTATAATTTGCCAGTTGAGTCATGTCCAAGTATTTTTTCAAAAATACTAAGTGCCAATACTTCTTTTTGATCACCTGTTCGATAATTGGGTGCGTCGTAAATTGCTTGCACTTGCGCACTTACAGTTTGATGTCTTAATTCTACACGAATGGTTTCTTGAAAATGTTTAGGCTCTTGGGTGCGATTACGTTCTATAGTCGGACGTGCAGGGATGGGGCCATAATATTTTTCAGCAAGTTTTTTAGTTGATTCAAAATCAATATCACCTGAAATCACAAGAATTGCATTATTGGGCCCATAATATTTTTTGTGATAATCAAGTGCGTCATCACGTGAAATTTTTTCTAGCTCTTCCCACCAGCCAATAATGGGAATGCGGTATGGGTGGTTTGCAAAAAAAGCTGCATTGGTCATTGTATATAATTGTTCATTTTTATCATTACCAACACGCATTTGATATTCTTCAATAATGATTCTTTTTTCACTATCAAAAGCTTGTGGGTTTGGTTCAAAATATTGCATACGATCAGCTTCAAGTTCCATCATTCTTTCAAGGTGATTTTTTGCAAAAATCTGATAATAAACGGTCGTATCATATTGTGTATAGGCATTTGATTCGGCGCCAATTTCAGAGATTGTCTTGTTAAATACGCCATCGGGTGTGTTTTTGGTGCCGCGGAACATAAGATGTTCAAGATAATGGGCAACACCTGATTTACCTTGCGCGTCATCGGCTGATCCAATTTTATAGCAAACGGCTTGCATGATGACGGGTGCTCTGAAATTAGGAATATGCAGAACTTCTAATCCATTGGGAAGCTTAAAAGATTGAATATTATACTTATTTTCTTGAGCTGGCGGTAAAGGAATGGTTGCTATATTTGGTTGATTTTGTTCAGCGATAATAGGTGTTAAAACAATTGTGCTTAAAAATAGAGATATAATAAAGATACGCATGTCTAATTCCTTTAAAATTGTATAGATAAGATTAACACTTATTCACTTAGATGTAATTAGTTATTGCTTGTTTTTAAAGGTGGGGCATATGAAATTTATTTTAACTAATTGATCTGACAATATATTAAAGTGATTTTTTTTAAATAGAAAAATAAACAAAGTAAATATTATTCTTTGTTTTTAAATTACTGTTGACATATTGAATAAAAATTGTTATAAAATTTTTTTACTATAATAAACAAGGTGTAAAATTGAAAAAATTCGTATATATATTGTTGTTGTTTACTGTTTTTGTTGACTTTTCAGTATTTGCTGGCAAAGGAATAAAAAGAAAGCTTGAAGAAGATGATGCTTCAGCATCTATTAGTTCAGCATCTCAATCTAAAAGAGCACGCAAAACGAAAGATCTTAAAGATCCAAGTCGTTATTTTAATAAGGAAACAATTGAATTTTTTAATGCAGCAATAGAAGCGAAAGATAAAAATGACCATGAATGCGCGATTCATCATTTTAAAAACTTTCTTAAGAATTCTAGATGTGTATCTAGACGTAACTTATCCTGGATTAAAGAAGCTTTAGAATATTTATTCCAAAATCCAGATGAGAGCAGTTTTTTATCACATTATGATTTTCTTGTAAGTATTGATAATGATTATGCGCAAGAATATAAAAAAAAATTATTGTCTATCCTTAGTAATTTTAAATTAAAATCTGGAAATACTGAAAATAAACATTTAGATAAATGTAGTAGAATTGCTGAAAAGTTAGAAATCCTTTTGTTTAAGGTACATAATAGTCGTAATAATTATTCAATTCTTGTTTTTGATATTGGTGTTTTTATTGAAATTTGCAATTACTATTTATCGCTTGATGAGATTCAAAAGCTTGAAAACTTTGTGGAAAAAACAAATCATTGGAGAGAATTTATACCAAATGATATTAAAAAAATTGATGTTCGGATAGGTTTTGATAAAGATTTTAATAGTGATAAAAAAAAATTTTTAGAATTAGTTAAAGAATTAGATAATGTAATTCCTAATAAATTTAATAAAACACTTAAAATTATTATTAAGTACAAAAATGAACACAATAAATTTAATGAAGCGTTTTTAAAAAAATATCCACGTGATTTTATTGATTCTGAATCACTTCATGATGACAATATTGGAAATCATGTTGTTTACCCTTTCGTTGAAAATTTCCATTATATCTTAAGGTTGGCAGGTTCGAATTTTGTGGAAAAATACTGTGAAGCATATTTTGACGAAGAAAGACGCGATTTATTAAAAAATAATGATTTTTTAGAAATGTTTCCATTTTTAGCGCAAGATGATATCTCACTAATAGAAGAGATTAATTTTGATGTAATGAGAGATGCGTGTAATGAAGAAATTTGTTTTCTAAAGAAAATCATAAGCTTAGATAAAGAAGCTATTAAAAGCCCTTATAATAATATTAAAAATGTATTTTTTCAAAATTTAGCCATGCTAGCTAATTGCAACATGTATTTCCAGACAGAGATGTTTTTAACGAATAAAAACCATTCTCAATATATTCTACCGCAATATTGTTCAGCTCAGTATGTTCCACAAAAGCAGTATACCGTCAGAAAGTGGATTTACGACTGTGAAAATAAAGAAAGTTGCGTTTTTAGACTCATTGAAAAACTTAAATTTGTTTATGATAATGACATAAGCATTTTTAACGAGATTATAGACCGGATTGCTAAATCGTTTTTGTGTCAAAAAGACATTCTAAGTATCAATGAATTAATGTGTTTTATAGATCAAAAAACAAAAGAAAACTTAATAATACTTCTAAAGGATAAATATGATGATCATTTTAAAAAAACATACATAGAAAGCAATGAGTCTGAACAAATTGAAATTCTAACAGAATATTTAAAATACTCATATGAATCATTAAAAAAAGATTTAATAACAAAAAATAAATCTAAAAGTTCTTTTTTGAAATTAAATGATTTTTTAATAAAAGTAACCCTATCGAATGTGCCAATTCAAATTGATTTATTAAGACGTAATGCGTCACAACAATTTAATATTGTTAGCAATATTACCTGCTCATCAGAGCAATTACATTATGTCAGCGAATTAGGTGTTCAAGAATTAAAGGAAACTCTTTTAATAGAATGGAACAATAAAAAAGAAGAATATCATCAAAAATTTGAAGATTTAGGTGAAAATTTCTTTCTTGTTTTTGATGAACTTTTTGAAAATATACAAAAATCTGACAATTTATTTTAAGATAAGGATTCGGAAATGAAAAAAATAATCATATTAATGCTTTTATGTCTAAATTTTGAAGCAGGGCATGCTGTAGGCAATGATGAAAATGAAATTAATACTCATAAAGCTGGCTCAAGCTCTCAGTTGCGTGATAATGATGTCTCTCAAAAGGCGTCAACAAGAAAAAGAAAAAGAGGAGATCAAGAAGATGGTGAACGGAATGGAAAAAGAGCAAGAACACAAAAATCTTCCATGGCAACCTCTACATCAAGCAGCACAACAGGCGAAGAAGATGTTCCAGAACATTTAGTATATGACATTCCCATTTACCACCGACTTTTAATGGATTGCTTTTATGGCAATTTTATCTTACCTAATATAAGATGTGATAATATTAAATATGTTTTAGCTAATAATTACAGCCATTATAATGAATATGACTTTTTTTACTTTAATATTGTTCTTAATATTGTGTCATGTTTAAATTCAGACGAATTAAATCAGAATGATGAAAATATTTTTTTTAAAGACAATATAGTTGACATTGAAAAAATAATGTATAGGTGCGAAGAAATTATTTCAATATATGCAGAATTAGGAAACAGAAAAGCGAAATTTGTATATTATAGTTTTTGTAATTTTGTTACTACTCTTGAGGAGCATTTCACTGACAAAGATTTTTTAAAAAATGTACAAACAAAAAATAAAAAATATATAGCACATTTAAAAGTTAACGAAAATTTTAATAAATTTCTTGACGTTTTGGACGTTCTAAAAAGTAAAAGAACTTCAAAAAATGCATCTATAGAAAAAGTAACAAATGCTTTAGAAAAATTAAAAATACTTAGTGATGAACAATTTGATGCTGCACAATTTTTTTTAGTAAATTCTGCATTACTTGGTAAACCAATTGGATGTGATTTAAGAAAAGATACCCAAAAAATAATGTCTGCTTTTTTAAAAGATGTAAAAATACAAGAGTTACGCAAATGGTCGCACTTTAGTTATAAACTTTTTTTAAAAAACAATCATTCAACAAAGCCAAAGGCAATAGATCTGCATTTATGGGCTGCAAATCAGGGATATGTTGATGGTTTTTTAAAATTAGCAGAAGCATTAGATTTGGAAGAAAATAAAAATCTATGGATCAATGATAATTTTAAAGAATTAATTGAGATTTCTAGTTTTTTTACTGAAAACCGTTATATTTTTACAGAAATTCAAAAACTTAATCCTGATTTAAAAAATAAAATTATTGTAAATTATAACAAAAATCTATTTGAATTTATAAAAAATTCAGTATATGAAAACAATTACAATTTTATTGAAGATGTTTTATTGCAATATGATTCGCTGATTAATGCAAAAGTAATGTTAAGTATCTTATATTTGTATCATGGCAATAATCAAAAAAAATATGATTCATATGAAATATTAATGTCTATTGATCCTAAATTTATGGAGAAACATCATTTTATTGAAGCCATGAGTTTGTGTGAAATCTTAAGTAAAAAAGAAGATATAAGTGAAGAAGACAGACAAAAATTTCGAACTTCACATTTGTATTTTTTATCTTTTTTTGTTGCTGAAAAGATGGGGTCCTTCCAACATGTTAATGCTTATAACAGTGCTATAAGTAATCATGATCAAAGCGAACAATTAAGAATATTGACAGAACAACAATCAATCAGGCTATACCTGGAAGAACAATATCAAGATCTTCCTGCGATAGTTATGCAGAACTTTACTTTAGAGATCAAAAAAGAAAATTTTAGAAATGAGTGCAAGCGACAACGTGATATTCAAATGGTTGCAGATCAACAAGCTGCAGCTCTTCGACAGGCAGCCATTCCGCATTTTGTGCAACCACTTCAGGGGCAGCCTTTATTGGCAAATCCTCCGCAAGCTGCTGTTTTACCTGCAGTACCTCAAGCAGTAGCTCCTCCCCAACAAAACCTACTTAAAACAAGCCGTTTAATAGCTTTTGTTGATGCTAAACTTAAAGAAATAGAGGAGGTTGAAAAGCGACATGTTGTAATACTCAAAATAGGTAAAGAAAAAATTGCTCTATCTAAAATTGATGATGAAAATCAACATGCTCATACATTGTCTAAGATTTATGATAATTATGAATCTCAATTTCGATCTAAAAAAAGAATTGATGGCAATTTTTTAATCAATAAATGTAATTTGTATCTTTATGAATATTTAAAATATAGAGGTGTTGTAAAGGATAATTTAAACGGTTTTATAGATGATACAATAGATGATTTTTCTGTTGCGTTGCATATGATGGATTATTTTTTTCAAAAACTAAAAGACTTAATTGAAAATGAAATAAAAATAGAATATCAAAAAGAGAAAAGATTGTTGGATATGCCGTTTGAAGAAAGGATGAGGTTTTATATTGATCAATATAGGGAATTTGATAGTTTTGAGAAAAAACGCTCATTTGTAAGTGAAATGCTGCTGTTCGGACAAGCGAGTTTGACAAATCCAATAAAGTGCAACTTAGGTTCTGCAGAAGATGCAGGTCAGAAAGAAAATGATTTATTACGAGACATCATAGGTCATATAGAAGAAAATAAAGACATCAAGAACGTTGATGATGCTTTAAAATTCTTGCAAGGATTATTTTGTTTGATTAATTATAACATCATGATTTCTTATGAAATTTCAGCCTCTAAAAAAACGACATCTGATATTTTGTATCATGTTATTTCACCTCAATTATTTGGTAAAAAAATAAATTTAATTTTGCATTCTGAGCAAACAGAAGTTTCTTTGGAGCAAAGAGTATGGCAAGTTTATCATATTGTTGCGAATTGCTGGAACCACATTCAAGAGATAAAAGATAAAACAAACAAACAATATTATATTGAGCAATTTATTGAAAAATTAGGGGCTGATATTTTATGTATAGAAGGAAAACAAAAAGTATTGGATTCATGGTTTCATCTTGTTCAATCGGATATGAATATTTCTGGGCATAAGATTAATGAAGAAAAATTTTCTTCGCCAGCTGATTTTATTATGGCTTCATACAATCAAATAAGAAAAGAGCTTGAAAATAAAGAGACTAGATCCTTAAAATCTTTTTTAGAGCTTCTACGAACATTAAGACCTGTTAATATTTCAGAAAATGCTGCGGACATTATACGTATTCAAAACGCTAAAGAGCCAAATATAAATGTAACTCTAAATGTAAATGAATATGAAGAAATAATTAAAACAGCGCAATCTGAAATAAATAAACAAGAAGAATTGATTATAAGTGAAAAAATTGATGATATAAAAATGGAATTAGTTAAAAATGTTCTCGGTAAAATAGTCGGAGACATAGTGATTGACTGGCAATTAATTATTGACACGTTCGATTGTTTAGGTATTGATCTTGGAGAAATGCCTATAGTACAGACAGAAGAAAGTGAGGACCAATCCAATGATGATGGTTTCATTTAATCTGAAGTTGTTGCTATTTGGCTTGCATGCGTAATCCACCGTCTAGGCGTATGACTTCACCATTTAACATCGGATTTTCAATGATGGCGCCTACAAGTTGTGCAAATTCTTCTGGTAAGCCAAAGCGTTTAGGAAATAATAGGGTTGATTTCAAGCTTTCTTGAACAATATCAGGCATTGATAAAAGCATGGGTGTACCAAACAGGCCAGGTGCAATTGCCATGACGCGTATCCCAAAACGCGCTAATTCGCGTGCAGCAGGTAAGGTGAGGGAGGCCACACCCCCTTTTGAGGCGGCATAGGCAGCTTGCCCCATTTGTCCTTCAAATGCAGCAATCGATGACGTATTGATAATAATGCCTGTTTCCCCGTTATCATCAGGTTTTTCTTGAGACATTAGATGAGTACAAAGGCGCATCATATTGAATGTGCCAACTAAATTAACATTAATAACGTTTTCAAAAAATTGAAGCGGCAAGGGACCGTCTTTAGAAATAATTTTCGTGGGTGTTGCAACGCCTGCGCAATTAATAAGAATTGAAGGTGTGCCTAATTGTGTTTTAATTTGGTTGATGGCGTTTTCAGCACTTTCTGCTTTTGAGACATCGCATTGTAAAGCCAATACGTTTTTTGTGTTTAGTTTTTTGGCGACATTTTCAGCTTTGGATAAATCGTAATCTAGAAGCGCAATTTTTGCATTTTTTGCGGCTAAAAAAATAGTGCATGCCTCGCCTAATCCGGAACCCGCCCCTGTAATAACTGCAATTTTATTGTTGATATTCATGATGTTGCTTTCGAACGTTATTTATATATAGTGTTTTCGCTTTAGGTTAAGAGAAGGCATGAGGAGCGAAGTGTAGTCTTTTCCTACATGAGGGACGAATAACGCCCTATTAACCTAAATGGAAAATACTATATCATCTTTAGTCTGACATATGTCGGATGATATCATCAAGAGTTACCATTAATATTTTTGCATCAATGGGGGATGATTTGAAGCCGCGTTCTTGATAAAAGTGAACGGCATTTTGATCGATGGCATGTACTAAAACCGCTTTAATGCCAATAATATCAGCTGCTTGTGAAGTACGTAAAAGCGCGTCTTTTAATAAGGCTGTTCCTAAGCCCAAGCCTTGATAATTTTTATCGATTGCAAGACGTCCTAAAATCATAACGGGTATTGGATCTGGCATATTTCTTTTAATTTTGCCCGTAGCTTCTTTATGGGTAACAGATCCTGCGGCTATTGCATAATATCCAATAATGACGTTGTTTTTTGTGATGACAAAACAGCGAGAGGCGCGTTTTTTTTCATTGGCAAGGGCCTTAAATTTTAACCATTCATCGAGCGCATCATTACCAGAGCAAAATATATCAGTATTATGTTCCTCTGATATAGGTACTGGCTTGTTGATACTTAGGTCCATTTAATTTTAGACTTCATTAATTTTCTAAGGTTGAGATTCTCTTCAGGTGGTATTTCTAAGGATGAATTGAATTTTTCCCAAGCTTCTTGGTCTAAATGAAAATTATTTTGATCTAATGTTATTTTTTCAGCATAACGTTTTGCTGCTTCAAGAATAAAAAACGAACGCGATTGTCCTAATAAAGAAGCCGCTTGATCAATTAAATTTTTTGAGTAATTGTCAACGCGTATATTGACTGTTGAATCTTTGTTTTGTGTTTTCATGATAAAACTCTCCTTACAACATAATTTTATACTTTAAAATAATAATTGTCAATACAATGTGCACACGTTTATTATGTGACGTTTGTTGGTTTTTTCACTAAAATAAATACAATCGTCACAGCGCCTAATATATAACAATAATAAACATGTGGCACCAAACTTAGGGGTGACAAACCAGCGACGGAGGCTGCTAATAACAATTGTGCGCCATAAGGGATAATGCCTTGAAAGACGCAGGAAAAAATCGCGAGAATTGTTGCGCTATAATGAGGTGGTACATGGTGTTTTTTAGCAATTTCACGTGCGATCTCGCCACTGACGATGATGGCAACTGTATTATTGGCTAAAAGGATATCAAAAATGGATACAATTTTTGCAATAATTAATTGGGCAAAGCGTTTGCTTCCTTTTTTGGAAATCCAATCTCCTAATTTTTGTGCGAGTTGTTTTGATCCTTTTTGGGATAGACCTGAAAGTCCGCCAATCAAAAGGGATAAAAGCATGATGTCATGCATGGATTTGAAACCAATTGCCACATCCTTGCTTAAATCAAGGATTGAGTAATCATGATGAATATATCCAATAATCCCTGCATATAATATTGATAGCAACAATACGATAAAAACATTAACGCCTGTCATCGCAAAAATAATTAAAAATAAATAGGGTGTTACCAGCATAAAATTATAGGGTTTAGGCTCGATAAAGGTTTGTGTGTCGTGGACAAAAAGTAAGACGATTATTGTTATAAAGCTCGATATAAGGGCAAGCATCGCATTGAGTTTAAATTTATCTTTCATTTTAGCTTCTTGAGAAGAAACAGAGGCTATGGTTGTGTCTGAAATAATTGATAAATTATCGCCGAACATTGCGCCACCTACAATGGTTGCAAGGCCTAAAGTTGCAGGGAAGGCACCTTGACTTGCAAGACCTGCAGCGATTGGGGCAATGGTTGCAATCGTGCCCATAGATGTACCAATGGCTGTTGAAATAAAAGCGGCAATCAGGAAAAGTCCAATAAGAAGATAATCTTGTGGAATAATTGATAGGCCAAAATGAATGGTTGCATCTACAGATCCAATAGCGCTTGTGACGGTGCTGAAGGCGCCTGCTAAAATAAATATAATGCACATCGTTATAATGTCTTTATGGCGGACACCATCAATAAATTGATCAAAGCGATGTTTTGTAGGCCCTTTATGGATTATCCAGGCAAGAACAATCCCTGGAATAACGGCAACATTGGGTGAAAGCTGGTAAAAAGAATTTTCAACACCCATCAGTGAAAAATAAATACCTGCGCCAACATATAAAACAACAAATAGAAAAATGGGGCAAAAACTAATAAGTAGAGACATGATCGTTCCTCAACGAAAAAAAGTAAAATGAATGGCTGGGGGGTGTTCGATAGGATATGTCCCTTAGGACATTCGAAGAATAGACTTCTTTCGAAACTCTACTACTGTGGTCGATTGATGTGTCGTTTCGGTACTCAGATCCTCATGTATATAAGAATACACTGCGTTCTTCCGTGCCGAACCTTCTATCACTCGCCTCACATTAGCGAGTTTCGAAAAAAGTCTAATGAATAAAAATGTAATGTGTTGTTTCAAATGATGTTCCTCGTTTCCTAGATAATAGAAGAAAATACGAGGGATGTCAAAAAACTTGTTACATATGCTATGGTATTGTTGATTGTGAGGATATACATAATTAGGTTAAATCAGGGGTTGTATTTATTGTTACATGCATTAACGCAAACACCTGCGCGCGTAGCACTCAGGTGTTTTTGAAGTTGAAATATTTATTTTATAAGTTTTGTCGAGATTTTTGTTCGTGAAATTCTAAAAGTGTTTTAAACGATTTACTTTTTTCGGTTTCTCCCCGTGGTTGTGTTTCAGGTGCAGTTGGTGTTGATCTAAGGTTAGCTAGATTTTCATTGCTTTCTTGTAAAATTGTTGTCACTTTTTTCATTTCTTTTAAGCGTGTGCGGGTTGGTGATTGTGGTGCAAATGTTGTAGGTCTTACTGAAGCTATATTTTCATCAGTTTCAATGGCTTCGAAAGACTTTGCAATGTCTTCTACTGAAGCGGCTATTGGTGCATTCATTTTTTGATCAAAAAGATCATAAATGTTTTGCATTTTGTCTTTTGCCAAATCTTGTTGATAGTGACTTGAAATTGTATTATAAATTTCTATTTCAGCATTTAATCTGGCTATATCTTCTTGATATATTTTTGGTTTACTTAAAAATTGTGTTTGTTGAAGGATGCCATTTAAGAATGCTTTTGGGCCAACAACTGCAGGTCCACGCAAATATCCTAACTCTTCAGCAAATTTACATTTTGCCCATCTTAGATCTTCAGCATTTTGGTTTTCGGAAGCATTGTATCCTCTTTCAACGTGATCAACGACTTTTTTTATAAGAGCTTCAAAGCTTGCTGTGACAGCGTCGATTGTTTGGTCGAGTGTTTTTTTTGTTAAAAGAGCACGAGGTGTACGTTTGTATTTAGCTGATGCAAGTCTTTCAACATAATCACTTTCTAGAATTGTTAAAAGGTGACGATAAAGACTGATTTCAGCATTGAGGCTAGCCATGAGGCCTTTTTTAAGGGTTTCACTTTTGTTTTCCATTTTATTAATATGGGTCGTGATGTTAAGTTTTCTGATTAATTTAGGGGAAGGTGAAAGCGTCATGAAAGAATGTGTATCATCATCATCGCTGTCAAGAGGTGAGCAGGACGAGGATGAGGATTTAGATCTTTCAGAAGAAGGGCTAGGTGAGCGTGATGAAGTTGCATTTATAGATTTACGATGATTGGCACGAATTTCTGTTAAATCATCTTTTTTGATTGTTTCTAGTCTGTTGTTGTTTTCAAAATCATTCGCATACATGAAGTCAGGTCTATGTGTGCCTATTGTACTTTGAATTATTTGTGCCGGAATATAAAATGTACAATCTGTGCAATGGCTTATATAGCAATCATTTGCAAAAAAAGATTGTGTGAAGTTACATTGTGTATAATCCACTTCTGTAAGGGCATTTGCAGGGAAAGTGCATAGAATGTAGGTGCAATTTGAAGCGTCTATATTGTTAAAATGAACATCATCAAAGTTAATGTTATAAAATTCTGTGTTATTAAAATGTGTGTTTATAAATTTTAAGTCTCTTAAAACGCAGTTGTGGAAACCCGATGCATTAATATGACCACTTAGAATGCCACTTATGGGGCAGCTTATAAATTGTGAGCACTCAAAAGTGATGTTGTTTAAATTGGCATTTTTAAGATTCACGGATATAAAAGTAACGTTATTGAATGTGCTGTTTTCGAAATTTGTGCCTTCAAGATTAATATAGCTTAGTAATTTGTCTTTTAATTTTATGTCCTTAATTGTATGCAATTTTTCCAGAGAAAACGTAAAATCGCTCAATTTTAAGCTGCTTAGGTCAAGGTTTTGAGATCTATGTTTTTTAAGGTTTTTAAGTTCTTTTAATAGTGCTTTAGATTCTTTGGATTGTAGGTCTGTTGTATCTAATTGCTCAAGAAGTTGCGATGATTTTACTAAAAAATCAAAATCTTCCTGATTGTAGGAAAAAGCATTCTCGTTTATAAAAAAACAAGAAAAAACAAATGCAATTACTGCAAAAAACTTCATTCTTAACTCCGACATTGTAATTGTTAATTTAAATCTTTTTTATTTTAGTAAATATTTATCAATAAATCAATATAAATATTTTTTATTTACTTTTATTTAAGTATAGATATATTTTAAAATTATATTTTTGTGTTTTTAATTGCACATTCAACAGTGAAGTGCGATTAAAAACAAAGCTTAAATTTGTTTTTAAATTAAAGAAGATTGCTAATCGAAATGTGTATATGTTGACGTGTGAATTTTCTTTGGAAGAAAATTTTAACTATTCATAATTTGCTTTTTGTTGGATTGGGGTTTTTTAACATAACAAGAAGTACAAAAAAATAATTAGTTATTACTATTGACTATATTGGTTTTTTATTGTAGAGCAGTCAATAATTTACAGTTCAAAACAAGGATTAATCCCAATGAAAAAAATTACATCTATGTTTTTTTTTATCTTTTCTTTTTTTATCTTCAATTTCTTATGGTGTAAAAGATACTGAATTAAAAAAACGTAAAGTAGATAAAGCAGACCAAAATATAAGCACCGAACCTGAGCAAAATTCAAAAATATTAAAAATGTCAAAATTTTTGACTTTAAATGAGATACAAGTCTTTTTAGCGAATAACACATTATTTTCACTGGAAGATTTATTAGAAAGTTTAGAAAAAATAAATAAATTAAAAGGAAGAGAAATAAAAATATTCATTGAGTTGCTGAATAATTATAGTGAAAACTGGGATCACGAAAATTATTATTGGCTCGATGCTATTGATATGACTAGAAATAAATCTTTTCAAGAAATTATAAAAAATGTTTCCAAAGAAGAATGCGCCAATATTATAGATTTGCTCGTAACACATGGAAACGTAAATGATTGGCCAGAAGATTTGTTGAAAAATTTCATTACAATAAGTCTTGGTATCAAAAAAGAAGACAGAGAATTTTATTACAATGTTAGCAATAAAATTGTAGAACAAGCTTCTTATGAACAGGGTGATGAGCTTGAAGTGTTTATTGAAATTTACGAGGCAGTTAGTCAACAAAATAAAAAACGCTTAGAACAATATATGGCATTAAACATAAACAAACAATTTTATGGATATGGGAGTTTTGAGCTGGCTTCAATAATCAAGCGACTTGATTATATTGATATAGACCTAGATTATTTCGTCAATCTTATAAATGGTACGCTTGTGCATCATCATCAAAATGAGCTTGATGATGATCTTATGGAGGAAGACGGAATTTATGATCCTCACGTTAGGGACTTTATAACATTATATGATGCATTATATGCATTTAAATTAAAATAAATATTATGGGGCAAGATCTTTGATATCAGTCATAAGTAACTTGCCCCCCCATTTGAAAGACATAAACCACTTCTTAATTTTTTAGTCAATTTTTTTTATTTTTCAATATGCTTTAAAAAGTAACAGGTGATGTAAAAATAGGTTCAGATAACATTTTAATATTCTCCTAAATAATTTTAATTCCGAGTTCGTATTATAGATTCTTTTTGAAACGCTGCTACTTTGGTTTATTGATGTGTTGCTTCGGTACTTAGATCTTTATATATGAAGAATATACTTAGATTTTCGGTGTCAAATCTTTTATCGCTCGCTTCTCATTGGTAAGTTTTAAAAGAAGTACAACGAATTAAATTTATCTATTGACAGTTTTATTGACATTAAAGTGCCTTTATGTTACATTGACTTTAAATTTACTTAAATATTAATTAAAGGTTTTTAAATGAACATTAGGTTGTTTTTTCTATTTATATTCTGTTTTTCTTTTATGAATGTTCCCTTTTATGCAATCTCATTGGGGAATGTTTTTATTGATGGTGATATAGCATTAAGTACTAAAGAAAAAGAAGAACGGACTATTGAATTTCTAAACCTCATCAAACAAGAAGATGAGAGTTTGAGTTATGATGTTTTAAAAAAAGAAATTCTAAAATCCAAATTATTGATACGTTGTAAAGTGAAAATTTCTGATAGAATTTTAGAAAAATTATCTACTTTAACTTGGCTTACAGAACTTACTCTTTCTAATAATCAGCTTACCTCTCTTCCAGAATCTTTCGGAAATCTTGCTCAATTGAAAGCGCTTAATCTTTCCAATAATCAACTCACTTCTCTTCCAGAATCTTTCGGGAATCTTATACAATTACAAGGGCTTAATATTTCTGGAAATCAACTCATTTCCCTTCCAATATCTTTCGGGAATCTTATTAAATTACAACATGTTCGTCTTTCTAGAAATCAACTCATCTCCCTTCCAGAAAGTTTCGGGAATTTACAGAGGTATATTGTACTGATTGATATTCATAACAATCCAAACTTAAGAAATAATGGAGAAGGATCTGCGCTGGGTGAAATTGAATTACAGCGTATTTTTGGGGATAGAATTATCCTTCCTCATTTAGGGCAAAAAAAATATTATGTTGATTTAAAAACAAAGGAACAAATTTATACTCAATTAGATGAACAAGATGTTTCTTTTAATCGTGAAACACTTCAACATTTCATTTTGCCTCATATTCCTAATTTAGAATGGGATGGGGAAACATTTATGCAAGAATTTGAAAAAGTATTAAGTCTTTTGGTTTTAGAAGGTGAAAATGCCTTATCTTATGCTTTATTAGTTAATGATTTTCAAATTTACAATAACAATAATTCTTGTACGAATAAAGAACGTATTGAGAAAGATGTTTTCCCTCGATTGCGCGGTTATTTGAAAACGTTATGGAATCTTTCTGTGCTTCCAGGAGAAGAAAAAGGTTGGCAGATGTATGAAGGATCAATCCCAGAGGTACAGCGCAATCTTTCTTACATTATTTCTATCATGAATAATGCTGGCATGGATAATGATGTTCGTCATGTTTTGATTTCGACCTTAACCCATGCTATTTTTCATTGTCCTACAGGTCAAAAAGAAGGAATTGAAGCGATTCTTTTGTATCTTACAACAAGCAAGGTATGTGTTGGATTACAGAATAAAATCGCTCATCTTTTAGCGATCACAAAAGAAATGATTTTCAAATCAGCCATTCTTCCAGGAAACAATGGACAAAATGTTCATGTTTTGAATTATTATACATATCATTTAAAAGAAGAATTGGGGTTAAATTCTTATTTCACTTCTTTTGAAGACAAAATTGGAATGATGGGGCGTGATCCTTTTCAAAATAGCTTAGGCAATGCTTTGGAAGCTTTTTATGCTAAATTCACACCTCATTATGTCATTAAAATTCTTCTTAATAATATTGAAAATGATGTAGATTTTGAAGCAGTCAAATTCTTTGACGAAAATTATTACACTCACGATATAGAAAAGGTTTTAAATCAGGCGAAAGAAGATTTAAAAAAATCCAACATCGAACGTCCCATTCGAATTGCTGATTTGTTGATATTTATAAACGAACAGAAATGGGATTGGAGTGATATTTTTGAAAATGATCCTATGGGCGATCAATATCCAAAGGTGAAACCTGAAGGTATTCAAAAGATTTTGCTTAAATTAACTGTTTTGAAAGAAAAAAAATAAGAAGACAATTCTTGAAGATTGATTGAAAGGTTGGATGATCTAATAGGGAAAGCCCTTTTAATAGGGCTTTCGTTTTTTCTAAAAAACTTTATTCTTTTATAAGCGCTCCTACTTTCTGATCTTTTTTTATCAAATAATAAAAACATACAAAGCTTAAGATAATGCATAAACACATGGCAATACCTATATAAGTGAATGTTTTATTATAAAAGTAACTTACAAGCTGAATGAACAAGCTTGTCAAGGCAAGTTTCATGGAGGCAATAATTGCGGATACGCGTCCTTTTCCATCGTGAATAGTTTCAAGCGACATAGGCCACAAGATATTAACCGGTAAAATCATGCCTGCAGCAAGACAGATGCAAGTTCCTGTAATGATTAAAGGATGATTTATTTGGAACAATATCAACAAAATAGAGCCTATAACAAACAGGACTAAAAGTGAAAATCCTGCTAAAAGACATTTTCTTTGTCCGTATTTTTTTAAGAAATATCCACTGCTTAAGCTTACAATAGCAAAAGTTGCAGCCAGTGATCCTTGATAATATCCAAAATGTTTAAGGTCTATCTGTAAATCCTCAATGTAAAGAAGAGGTGATAAAGCAATAAACACCCAATAAGATGTTATTAGAAAACAAATCATAAAGACATAAAGCAATGCTTTAGAATTTGTGAAAACGGGAAGATACTCCTTAATAGAGAGACGAATATGCGGTTTTTTCTCTCCTTTAGGAACAAAAACAAGAGTGAGAGCTAGGCACAGAATTCCTAAAATAAGAAGCAACCAAAAATTGCCACGCCAATTAAAATACAAATTGACATAACTACCAATTACAGGCCCAAAAGCCATAGCAAGCGTGATAATGCCATTGAGAAGACCCATTTTTTGCTGCTGTTCTTCCAATGGATAGGCGTCAACAATAATAAGAAAAGATAAAACTGCTGGTCCTGAAATGCCAATACCTTGGAAAAAACGCCCTATCAGTAATATTGAAAAACTGTCAGCAGAAACACAAAGCATGCTACCAAGAATAAAAATGCCAAGCCCCCATATAATGATAGGTTTGCGACCATAACGATCGCCTAAATTCCCGGCAATTAAAGCAGTGATGCAATGAGCGATTAAATTGACACTTAAAGTCAATTCAACCATGAAAGGGGTTAGATGGAAAACACGTTCAAGTTCTGCAAAACTAGGGACAAAAAGATCAATCTCGCATCCCGTTAAGATGCCCATTAAAAGGGCAGTATAAAGCTTCATTTAAATACCTATTGGTAAGGTGTACATAGATATTGTTGAAGCTTAAAAAGTGAGCATTAAATAGGTATAAAGAACAAATCTTATAAAATTAGCTATAGAGGATAAGTCGCTTTTATATCTTTTTAAGATCAACAATAAAGTGATTTTTTATAATTAAAGAGCTGACTGTCATAATGTTCTCCATCAATAAATTTAGGTTATTTTATCTTTTAGGATGTGCTTTTGCAAGATCATAAAAACTGTTAACGCCAATTTTTTTTAAAAAATCTTCATCATGCGAAATAATAATCATGGCACCTGGATAATCGTATAATACCTGAATTACATGATCTCGTGTTTCGATGTCTAGATTGTTTGTCATTTCATCCAAAATTAAAAGCTTGGGTGTTTTGGCGGCAATTTGTGTCAATGTTAATCGTGCTTTTTCGCCACCTGAAAGCGTGGATATTAAAGCTTGAACTTCCTCATTTTTACGGAATAAAAAATCGTTTAAATGTTTACGAATTTCGGCATGCGTCCAATTGGGTCTAATATCTTGAATATGCTCTAAAACTGATTTTTGGGGTGAAAGCGTATTGTAATGCTGATCTAAATAGCCGATATCCTCGATTTTCGGTAAATACCAATCACCCGACTTTAGAACGATTGGATCATTCAAAATGGCTTTGACGAGCGTTGATTTGCCGCTACCATTATCGCCTAGAATAGCTAAGCGATCATTGGCTGCAAGCGATAATGTAATATCTTTAAGAAGTGTCGGACATCCTTTATATCCAATTGCACCATCGTTAACAGAAAGTGCATTTCGTCCATCTTTATCTTTAGAAATTAATGAAAATTTGGGCGTAATTATTTCGGGTAATTGTAATTCGGCTAATGTATCAATAAGTTCCTCACGTTGATTGCGAATATTTTTTTTCTTTTTCCCTGTACTTTCAATCGCACGTCTTGCTTTTTCAGGGGAAGTCACAGTGGGCCATTTATGATTACGAATTGATTTTTCACCACGTGCATCACTTTTTTTGGCGCGCTCTTGCTCTTTCATCAAATTTTGATGGAGTTCTTTTTTTTGACGTGTAGCATGTGTTAGTGCATCTTTAATTGTAGTGCGTTTGATCTGTATTTCACGTTTGTAATCGTCATAGTTTCCTGAAAAAACATGAATTTTTTCATTTTCAATATGCCAAATTGTATCGATACATTGACGTAACAATTCTAGGTCATGCGAAACTATTATTAATGTGCCTTGATATGATTGCAGCATGCGCATTAATGATTTTCTATTTTGCATGTCTAGGTGATTGGTTGGTTCATCAAGAAGCAGCATATTCGGGTCTTTGGTGAGTGCCTGTGTTAGTTTTTCGTTTAAGCGTTGTCCGCCACTTAAAGAATCAAACTCTTCAATAAGTTGAGGTACATAACCGATGACAACATCTTCTGGCATTTTTATGTCGTTGTTATTTCCTTGAAGCATGTTAAGTAAGCTTGATTTGCCGCTTCCATTGCGTCCAATGATGGCAATTCGACTGCCATAAGGAATAGAAGTGGAAAAATCCTCAAAGCAAATTTTATGCGGAAAGGAGAGGGTAATGTTAATGAGTTGAATAGGTTTATGTATCATGATGAACTCTTAAAAATCGTAAAAGGGATTTATGAATATTGATCTGTAAACCATTTGGCTGTTGAGATCATATCACCCTCTAAAAGGGCAATTTTAAGAAGTAAGTCTCATGTTACGTATAAACCTCATAATAAATAAGTGTAGCTTCCTTATGATGTTAACAATACTTGTGTAATAAGTCAACAATAATATTTTTTAATTCTAATTTATTAATAAATTTAATGTAAAAATATTTTTAATAAAAATTTAAACAACTTCA
Source organism: Alphaproteobacteria bacterium (assembly GCA_030680745.1). Classification (NCBI taxonomy): domain Bacteria; kingdom Pseudomonadati; phylum Pseudomonadota; class Alphaproteobacteria; species Alphaproteobacteria bacterium. The sequence continues at coordinate 30,954 of JAUXUR010000017.1, read as the reverse complement.
CCAAAAATCATGGCTTCTTTTTCAAGACGTCTTATTTCATCGCGTAATTTAGTTGCTTCTTCAAAATCCAAATCATTAGCGGCTTTTTTCATTTGCTTTTCTAGTTTGGCAATATGCTTATGAATTTCAGTTTTGTTTTTAAAGCCGCTTAGACCACTTATATCAACATTTAGATGGTCTCCTTTTTCGTAAGGCGAATTCATAATATCTCTAATGTTTTTTTGAATGGATTCAGGCGTTATATTATTGGCAAGATTATATTCAAGTTGTTTTTCGCGCCGTCTTAAAGCTTCATTTTGGGCGGCTTCAATGGATTTTGTGATTTTGTCTGCATAAAGAATAGCGCGGCCAAACACATTACGTGCGGCACGTCCCATTGTTTGGATAAGGGATGTTTTAGACCGCAAAAAGCCTTCTTTGTCAGCATCTAAAATGGCGACAAGGCCGCATTCAGGAATATCAAGCCCTTCACGGAGTAAGTTGATGCCGACAATCACATCATATTTACCAAGGCGTAAATCACGAATAATTTCAATGCGATCTAAGGTTTGAACATCCGAATGGATATAAGCGACTTTGATACCTAATTCTTTCATATAATCGGTTAAATCCTCGGCCATTTTTTTAGTAAGCGTTGTGACCAGAATACGCTGTCCTTTGGCGATGACTTCTTTGCATTCACCGATTAAATCATCAACTTGATTGGTAACGGGGCGAATGATGGGGATGGGATCAATAAGGCCTGTGGGGCGGATAATTTGTTCGGTAAAGACGCCATTTGTTTGTTGAAGCTCCCAAGGTCCTGGGGTTGCCGATACAAAAATGGTCTGTGGGCGCATCATTTCCCATTCTTCGAATTTCAGTGGTCTGTTGTCAGCACAAGCGGGCAGGCGGAATCCGAATTCAGAAAGTGTTTTTTTACGTGCAGCATCGCCGCGATACATACCAAAAAGTTGAGGGATCGCCACATGGCTTTCGTCCACGATGTGGATCGCATCTTGTGCTAAATATTCAAAGAGCGTTGGCGGCGGATCGCCAATGTTGCGACCGGTTAAATAACGGGAGTAATTTTCGATGCCTGGGCAGCTACCGGTTGCAACCATCATTTCAATATCGTAAATGACGCGCTCTCGTATCCGTTGCGCTTCGATTAATTTGCCTTGGGTATAAAATTCTTGGACGCGTTTTTCTAAATCTGCTTTGATAAAACTAATGGCTTGCATCAATGTTGGGCGAGGGGTCACATGGTGACTATTGGGGTAAATGGTGATGTCGTCTAAGTTGGTTATTTTTTTACCGGTGAGTGCATCAATTTCTTGTAAAGATTCAAGTTCGTCTCCAAAGAAGGAAAGACGCCAACCGCGATCTTCATAATGGGCTGGAAATATTTCAACATTATCGCCCCGAACCCTAAAATTACCGCGCGAAAAATCAAGATCATTACGTTTATATTGCAAATCAACCAAATGTTTTAATAAAACATTGCGGTCCATTTTAATGCCTTTTTTAAGGCGTAAAATCATATTGGCATAAGTTTCGACGCCACCAATACCATAAATGCAGGAAACGCTGGCAACAACAATGACATCACGACGCTCAAGCATTGATCTTGTGGCGCTATGGCGCATGCGGTCGATTTGCTCGTTAATGGTTGCTTCTTTTTCAATGAATGTATCTGATCTGGGGATATAAGCTTCTGGTTGGTAATAATCGTAGTAAGAGACAAAATATTCAACAGCATTTTCAGGGAAGAAGGCTTTCATTTCACCATAAAGTTGGGCGGCAAGGGTTTTATTGGGCGCTAAAACCAAAGCGGGGCGTTTTAAATTTTGAATGACATGGGCAATGGTAAAAGTTTTACCGGACCCTGTAACACCAAGCAAAACTTGGTTTCTTTCGCCTTCTTTGACGCCTTTGGTCAGATCATAAATAGCATTTGGTTGATCGCCTTTAGGCGTGTAATCGGATGTAAGTTTGAAATTGGCATCACCTTGAGGGAGCAACGCACGGTTTTTGGATAGGAATTGCTCTATGGCTAGAAAATGTGGTAGATTGTCGCTCAATTGTTAGGCCTCATTCGGAGAAATATAATGGTCGTCCTTGCCAACCGTCTTAAACCCTTAAAGCCTTCTCCAACTTTGGCGGTGAGCCAAAAAGCGCGTGAATTACGAGCACAAGGAAAAGACATTATCGATTTGGGTGTTGGTGAACCTGATTTTGATACGCCTTTACATATAAAGCAAGCGGCAATTGATGCAATTACGCAGGGTGAGACAAAATACACGCCTGTTGATGGTATTTTACCGTTAAAAAAAGCAATTCAACAGAAATTTCTTGAAGACAATCAGCTTCAGTATGATTTGGATCAAATATTAGTATCCAATGGTGCAAAACATAGTTTATTCAATGCATTATATGCAAGTGTTAATCCAGGCGATGAAGTTATTATTCCGGCGCCTTATTGGGTGTCTTATGTTGACATGGTCCTTTTATGCGAAGGCGTGCCTAAAATAATCGAATGTGTTGAAAAAAATCGTTTTAAAATGACAGCTTCACAATTAAAAGAATCTATTACGTCTAAAACGAAATGGGTGATTTTGAATTCGCCGTCCAATCCAACAGGTGAAGTTTATTCTAAAGAAGAATGGATGTCATTATTAGAAGTGTTGAGGCAAAACCCGCATGTGTTGTTGTTGTCAGATGAGATTTACGAAAAATTGTTATTTGATGATTCGGCACCTTTATCACCCGCTGCATTAGCGCCTGATTTAAAAGAGCGTATTGTAACCATTAATGGCGTATCAAAATCATTTGCAATGACGGGATGGCGTATTGGCTATTGTGCCGGTCCCAAAATACTTATCAATGCGATGAAAGATGTGCAATCGCATATGACGTCAAATCCATGCTCAATTTCGCAACATGCGGCTTTGAAAGCGCTGACAGGACCTAAGGATTTTATGAAAGATTGGGTGAAAGCCTATATCGAAAGACGTGATTTTATGGTGGAAGCCATTAATAAAATCAATGGATTGAAATGTTTGGCATCACAAGGGGCGTTTTATTTATATGTTAATTGTGAAGGCATTATTGGCGAAACATTAAAGAATGATCAGGATGTATCGAGCTATTTCTTGGAAAATGGGGTGGCGTGTGTGCCCGGCAGTGCTTTTGGGTTAAGTCCTTATATTCGTTTATCTTATGCGACATCGATGGATAATTTAAAGATAGCTGTTGAAAGATTGAAAACAGCTTGTGGATCTTTATAGTCTTAATAAGTTAAAATACAAAATTTATTGATTTAAGAAAATAAATATAATACTATCACATTATTAAAAATTACGTATTAAATAAAGGCTTTAATTGTGCTAAAAAAATTTCTTTTTATTTCAATCGCTTGTTGTCTTTTTTTTAAACCAATTCAGATTTTTGCAGCTGATTATGATGAAGATGATACAGAGATAATGATGAATGGTGAAAATCCATTTGTCGATACGCAATTTTGTGGTTTTGAAAAATTCAAGCAATGGTTTGGTTTAAAAGAAAAGCAACAGATAAAAATTGACGAAAAAAACGAAAAAAATTTTAAAAATGCTTTAACATCATATTTGAATTATAAATTTAAAAATGAGCAAACCTTTGACAAGGCTTTGAAGCTTTCTCTAGAGGGGGCTCAAAATGCATGTCCCAAATCGATGGAGTTGTTGGGCACATTAAAAGTGGAAAAAGGTGATAATGCGCCTGAAGAAGAAAAGCAAAAATATTATAAAGATGCTTTTTCATGGTATGTTATTTCATTTTGGATGCAAATAATAAAAGAAGTTAAATTAAAAAAGAATGTCGTAATACCATCAAAAATTATTTTAAATTTAGAAAATCTTACTAAGAAGTCTGGATTTTGTCAAAAGCGTATAAATTATTTTAATCATTTAAATGAAAATAAGAAATTTGTTTTAGGTTTGTTAAAATATTCAGATAAGCAAATCTTTTATAAGTATATTGTGCGTATTGTGCATAATATGCATGAAAATTATCTTCAAGATTGTTTTTTCGCTGATCGAAAGTTTTTTGTATTTACGTTTAATATATTGGATTGGGCATTATCTTTGAAAAATGAATTAACAGATAATAAAAAAAATTGTGAAAAGTTTATTCAATGTTTGGAAATTTTTTTAAATAAACTTGCTACGTTATTTAATAACAATGAATTTTTATTAGAAGCTTCTTTTTGTTATCGAAATCCAACAGAAGAAAATCAAATTTTTAATTTGGCAATTTTTATAATTAATGGGCAAAGAAAGACGGATCCATTTGGCCAAAAAATAAAAGAGCAAGATAGAAATAAAGTAGGATCAAGTTTACTATGGTGTTTGAAATCACAAGAAAATAAAGATATTCTTTTAGAATATATTTTGAATGATTTGATTAAATTTGACAAAAAAGGAAAAAATATAAATAAAAACAATAAGTATTTAATTTTGTCAAAATTATGCATAGAAATAAATTCTGAATATTCTTTGGCTACACTTTCTTCTTTGATTTTTGAAGGTTTAGTTAAAGAAATTGATGGCAAGCTTATTTTGGAAAATAAAAAATATAACATTGTTGCTGACATGTTAAGAAAATTAAAAACGCCAGCAGCTTTGGTTAATTTTGGTATTCTTATTGCCTCCGGTAAGATAAAGAAGGATATAAGTGGCGCTGATATTCCTGAAGGTCAACAATATGAAGTTGCAGCAAATTTATTTAGAGCGTTAAAAACTCCAGATTCGTTGGCTAATTATGCTAATCTTATTGCAGAGGGGCGAATATCAAAAGATATAAATGGTGTGGATATTCTTGAAGGACAGCAATATGAAATTGCAGCAAATTTGTACAGGCAATGTTTATCGCAATCTATAGTTTCGTTTGAAGCTTTGTCTCAGCTTGGTATATTTATTTACAATGGTAAAATTAAAAAAGATATAAATGGCGATGATATTCCTGAAGGACAGCAATATAAAGTTGCTGCTGATTTGTTTAGGCGCTCAAAATCAAGAATAAACTCTTTGTATTATTTAGGATGTATGATCCAGAAAGGTCTGATTAAGCAGGATGTATATGGTAAGGACATTCCTGAAGGTCAAGAATGTGAAGTTGCTGCAGATTTATTTAGAGAGGTTAAAAACGAATACGGCTTATTTGCATTGGCAACATCAATTTACAAAAAGAAAATTTCAACAGATTTAGATAGAAGGTCAATTGACTCAGATGAGCAACGACGTGAAATTGCAATAAAGTTATATTTAGATTCTGGTTTTCCTGAAGCTTTGTATAATGTTGCCATTATTAAACTTTGTTCACCATTGGGTAAATCACTTGAGGTTAAAAAAGAGGCTTTAACATTTTTAATGAAGGCAGCGTTGCAGGGTATTGAAAATGCAGCTTTTTATTATGAAATTTTAAAAAATGAAATAGAAAGTGAAGAATACTCTTTAAGTGTTTCTGGTCAATGTCAACAAAGTAATGATTCAGAAATTTTAGAAATAAAAAAAGAAAACTCTTTTTTATGTGATAATCGAGAAAATGATGATCTTAAGAATGAGATAAAAGATTCTAGTGGTGACGAGGATTATGATCATGACGATTTAGAAATAGATGATTGTCATGAAGTGCAGCAATTAGCATCGCTGCAATTATCTTGCAATAAGGATACGCTTGATACGAAAACAAGTGCTGGTACTTCTTCAGATGCTTTGTCTGAGGAATTAAATCTTTTGCAGCGTAAAAAGCTTAAAGCGCTTAAAAAAGAACAGCGCAAACAAAAGATAAAAAAACAGGTTGATAAGTTTAAAAAATTTCTTGTTGGGCAGCTTTCAGAACAAGACAAAAAATCTTTCATTCAGAATCAAAAAATGAACATTAGTAAAGAAGATATAAAAATTACATTCGATAAAAATGCACAAGATCAATGGGTAGTTCTTAATGCGTTTGAACGAAATAAAGTGTCCGAGCTCATCGCAGATATCAAAATAGGTGGAAAACGTGGAAAGCCTGAAAAATTACAAAATTCTGATGCATTTTCAAGACGCATTACAGATAAACATAGACTTGTATACAAAATTGTAAATAACGGTAATGTTAATATTTTATCTTGCCAAGGACATTACGACGATTGATTACTCAAAAAGGACCAGTGTTGAAGTTCACGTATCTTCCTCTGGTCTTTTTTAAATCAAATTATTTCCTGGAAAATGGTATTGCGTGTGTGCCCGGTAGTGCTTTTGGATTGAGTCTTTATATTCGTTTATTTTATGTGACGTCAATGAGTAATTTGAATATTTCTGCAAATAGATTAAATTATGCTTGTGTTATTTTAGAAAAACATTAAGTTGAAATATAAAATTTATTGATTTAATCAAACAAATATAATATTATCGAATTATTAAAAAATATTTATCAAACAAAGGTTTTAATTATGTTAAAGAAGTTTCTTTTTATTTCAATCGTTTCATGTCTTTTTTTTAAGCCTATTGATGTTTTTTCAGCTGATTATGATGCAGATGATACAGAAATAATGATGAATGATGAAAACCCATTTGCAGATACACGGTTTTGTGGTTTTGAAAAATTCAAAGAATGGTGCAGTCTTAAAGATAACCAGCGGAAAAAAATTGATGAAAAAAACGAGAAAAAATTTAAAAATGCTTTAGCATTATATTTGAATTATAAATTTAAAAATGAGCCAACATTTGATGAAGCTTTGAAGCTTTCTGCAGAGGGAGCTCAAAATGCATGTCCAAAATCGATGGAATTGTTAGGTACATTAAAAGTAGAAAAAGGTGATAATGCGCCTGAAGAAGAAAAGCAAAAATATTATAACGATGCTTTTTCATGGTATGTTATTGCGTTTTGGACGCAAATAATAAAAGAAATTAAATTAAATCAGACAATAACTATACCAAAAACAATTGTTTCAAGATTAGAAAATCTTTCTAAAAAGACAGGATTTTCAGAAGAACGTATAAATTATTTTGAATTTATTGCAAAAAATATTTTATTTTTTAAAAGTTCTGTAGAAAGTTCATCAAAAGGAGAATTTTATTCTAGGTTTATATATGTTCTTCAACATTTATGTGCAAATATGATTCGTAATTTTTTTCCTGATAGAAAGTTAAGTGTTTTTACTTTTAATGTTTTTAATTGGGGGATAACATGTGCAAAAATTAAAAAACAATCAGCATTATATTTAAATGATCTTGGTAGTCTTTTTTATAATAATGGATTTTTGTATGAATGTGCTTGTTGTTACCGAAACCCAATAGATCAAGATCAAATAACAATTCTATCAAAATTGATTTTTGAGGGGCATATAAATGTTGATCAGTATGGACTAAAATTTAATGAACAAGATAGAAATAAAATAGCATCAAGTTTATTATGGAAAATAAATTCGATAGAAACAAAAGAGGCTATTATTGATTTAATTGTTAATGATTCAATAAAATTTGATTCAAACGGAAATAAAATAACAAAAAAAAATAAATACAATATAATTTTAAAATTATGCTTAGAATTAAAAACACCATTTTCTTTCTATAAGATTGGAAATTTTATTAATTCAGGTGATATTTCATTTATTAATGGAAAACAAATTTTGGAAGATGAGAAATATGATATTGCTGCAGATTTTTATAGAAAAGGAAAAGATTTGCCAGAATCTTTATATAATTTAGGCGCATTTATTGAGCGTAATAAAATTAAAAAAGATTTATATGGGCAAGATATTCCTGAAGATAAAAAATTTGAAGTTGTTGCAGATTTATATAGACATGCAGCATCTGAACCTTTGGCGTTATACAGACTTGGTGTTTTTATTTCTAAAGGGTATATCAATAAAGATGTGAATGGAAAACTTATTCCAAAAAATAAGCGATATGAAGTTGCAGCCGATTTATATAGACGATCACCATCAGTACCATCTTCTTTAGGTAATCTTGCATCACTTATTCAAAGAGGAATCATTAAAAAAGATTTATTTGGTGTTGATATTCTTGATAGTCAGAAAGATAGGGTTGCGGCAGATTTGTACAGACGATCAAAATCTACAGAAGAGTCTTTATGTAATTTAGCTGTTCTTATTGAAAATGACTTAATAGACAGGGATTTAGATAATAAAATTATAGATCCAAATCAAAAATATGAAATTGTTGCTGATTTATATAGAAAATCTAAAATTTCTTATGCGCTTCAAAGATTAGCAATCTTAATTTATGAAAATAAAACTTCGACTGATTTAGATAATAATCCAATTATTTTAGATTTTCAGCGTAATGAAGTTGTAGTTGATTTACTTTTACAATGTGATTCGCCTGAAGCTAATTATCATATAGCTTTGGTTAAGCTTTCTTCATCATTAGGTAATTCTTTTGAGGTTAGAAAAGAGGCCTTAGAATTTTTAATGAAAGCTGCGTTGGGTGGTTTTACAGCTGCATCTTTTTATTATGTAATTCTAGAAAATGAAATAGAAAGTGAAAAATACTCTTTGAATGTTTCTGGTCAGGATCAGTCAATTGTTGATCAAAAACCCCTTGAAATAAAAATAGAAAATTTGTCTTCAGGTGATGATGTTGGGGATGAAGAAGATTCGAGTCATGGGGAGGATGATGATTTTAGTAAAATTGATGTTAGTGGTGCAGTTGATACTATTGAGACGCAAAAATTTTCTGATGATAAGAATCTATGTGATGCAAAAGAACAAAAAGATCTTTCTGCAAACGAACAATTAGAAGAATTAAGTCTTTTAAAACGAAGAGAGCTTAAAGCATTAAAAAAAAGACAAAGAGAACAAAATAAGAAAGAGCAAAATTATAAGTTTAAAAAATTAATTCGTGGGCAGCTTTCAGAAGAAGAAAAAAAATCTTTAATGTCAAAACCAGACACAAATTTTCATAAAGAAAATGTGTATGTTTTATTCGATAAAAATGCACAAGATCAATGGATTGGACTTAATGCATTTGAACGAAATAAAGTATCCGCGCTCATCGCAGATATTAAAATAAGTGGAAAACGTGGAAAGCCTGAAAAATTAAAAGGTCATGAATTATTTTCAAGACGCATTACAGATAAACATAGGCTTGTATACAAAATTATAAATAATGGTAATGTTAATATTTTATCTTGCCAAGGACATTACGACGATTGATTAGTCAAAAAGGACCAGTGTTGAAACTCACGTATCTTCTGCTGGTCTTTTTTTAAATCAAATTATTTCCTGGAAAATGGGGTTGCGTGTGTAGCAGTTAGTGCTTTTGGATTAAGTCCTTATATGGATAATTTACATATCAATATGTTGTTGTACTTATGAGTAATGATATGGCCGTGGGGCGTAGCAGAGGGGGAGGTGGGTAATTAAGCATAAATTTGTTGCCAATTACAAATAATGAGCTATAAAGCGAGTCGTTATAACGCATCCTCAAATTATCAGTTTAAGTTGATTTTTGAATTCTAATTCATTTATAGTTGATAGACATTGGAAGGATACATTGTCACGCTTCACTCATGTACTCTTCGTTCGTTGTTCTTTGACTACGCCTCAAATTTATTGACTATATCCATATATCACATTTTATTTAAAATAAAAAATAATAATTTGTTGTATTTATTTTATTGTACATAAATAAATTTTATTTATAATTGTATTAATGCTTTTTAAAAAATATTATTTAGTTTAAATTTTTGCAAAATATTATGAAAGCGTATTTTTTTATAAAAAAATATAAATAATTATTTTTGCGTGTTAAAATATTTTGGTTTTGAATTTTTAACATTCATAGGAGATTCTTTATGAAGAAAATACATATGTTGTCTATATTATTTTTGATGGCATTTTCGGCATCTTTTTCTTTTGCTGATGAGCGTCATGATATAATTATAGGCAATTACAAAGAAACACATCCTCAAGTGGAAGGATCTTTTTATACCCTGAATGAGATTGGTAGTGTCAATGACGGCTTAAATAATGCGTATCTTGTGCTTACGGGTCAAGAATTGCACGATAAAAATAATCGTATTAATGAATTGCTTCAAAATTCTCCTAATATGCACATTATTCTTGATGTTCAAGAAGGCGATGGGTTGGTAGAAAATGCTTCATTATCTCTTGGTCAGAATTTAGTTGAAAATATACGTAAACTTACAATCCTTAATATTGCTCAAGATGTTCAAATAATCGGAGATGATTTTCTTTCTAGGTATATTAGATTGAGTGATCTTGATCTTACGCTTTTAAGTCAAGTGAGAAGAATTGGATCTTACTTTCTTTATGGTTGCAATGGATTGGCTCACATTGATCTTCCCCCTTCAGTGACACATATCAAAGATAGCTTTCTTGAAGGTTGTGCTAGTTTGACCCGCCTTGATCTTATACCTTTAAGTCAAGTGATCCATATTGGAGCTTGCTTTCTTAAGGATTGCACTGAATTGATTGATTTGGATCTTTCTCCTTTGCGTCAAGTGGTACAGATTGGCGTTCTTTTTCTTACTAATTGTTCTAAATTGACCAATCTTGATCTTTCTTCCTTGAGTCAATTGACGCAGATTAAACAGGGCTTTCTTTTAAATTGTAGCGGATTGACAGGTCTTGATCTTTCTGCCTTTCGTCTAGTGATACAGATTGAACAAATTTTTCTTTATGGTTGTACAGGGTTTGCTGGATTGGGTCAGCTAATATTACCAGCATATAACCCAATTCTTAAGGCTAGTTTGGAAGTTACATTTCCTCAAGGTACAGCAATAGGAGATGACATTCGAGAAAATTACACTGAAGGATATCGACTACCTTCAAAAAATACAAAAAACGCACAAAATTAATTGTTTTTCACAGGTTTTCTAACATAAAAATGTTTTGAGGGCCTGTGCGGCCTTTTCTTTTTTATGGCTCACATTGCATCAAAACATGAGTTATAAAGCGAGTGTTTATAACTCATAAATATTTAGGGTGTTAATGCAATTTAATCTTGGATGATATTATTATCCGCGATTTGTTTGTTTTTTGCCTCAGCTGCATTTGCTATTTTTAAAAATTTAGCGGACCAATTAGGCAATATAGTTGAATCCAATTCTTGAAGGCATGGATGATCAGCGCCAAATTTGTTGATCATTCTTTGCAATAGTCCTTGTTTTTGATTATTGTTTCGCGTTAACCAATATTCATTTATAAATTGATTATATGCTTCATGAAAAGACTCACCAAAGATAAGATAGGCTTTTAGTTTAAGTTCAAAATTATCAAAATCTTCATCAATGTGCTTTTTGTACGCATCTTGTAATATTTGTTCATATTGATGCAAAATTTGTTGATCAAATAATAGATCATCAAAAGCGAGTTCACGAATAAATTTATCAGGTGAGTTTTGAATAAGATTTAAGTAATGAATCATTAACGTATCGTGATATGTAGTGCGTGCTTCACGATCACGCCAAATGGTGTTGAGTGCTACACGTTTACTCATTTCTGTGATGTTGTTTTCTTCGATGATATTAAAGATGATTGGGATAACTTGATTTTTTGTATGTTTTGCAAAATTTAAAAGGGTCATACATGCTTGAAATCTATCAAAAGTTGCCGCCAAATCATTTTGAGCAAGTGCAAGATGCTCTTGCGTTTGTAAATAAGTAAGCGCTGCTGGTCTATGTGCGAGGCCTGCAGCACAGCAATTAAATATAGGTGATGCAAGAAGAATAGAGAGTGTTAGAACGATTTTTTTCATGATTATATAATCCTTTATTTTAATTATGTATATTAAAAAATATTTTTTTCTTTTTTTTGAGTTGTATTTATATCATTTATATATTGCTTAGTAAAGAAAATAAATTATATTTGTATTAATTTCTTTTTTATTCAGGATTTTTATTATCGTTAATTATAGTAGATGAAGATAAATCCTTTTTTTCAGTATCTATATCTTGGTTAGAAGAAATCAATGTATTCTTAATTCTTGCATGTTGCTGAATTTTACGTTTTTTAAGATTCTCGCGTAAGGCAATGGCTAATCGTTCTTTTTTGCGGTCAGTGTCGTTCATTTGGTTTCTTTCGAAATTAGTTGTTATAGTAAAATGATTCAAAAATACTACAAACTTCCTACGTCCCGCGGCTTGTCCGCGGGATCCATAAAACCTATTGAAAAGTCTCGATAAATCCATTCATTTACCTCCTTCACAATGGATCCCGCGATCAAGTCGCGGGACGTAGGAGGCGGGTGCCGTCCATTTGTAGCGTTTTCTGAGTCCTTTGAGCTCTTAGGTTCCAAGAAAATAATGGAGTTAATTAGGCTGTATACATTGTATTAACAGGAATTACCCTTTCAGCTGTATCCAGCCACCACCCAAAACCCGCTCATTATCATAAATAACGCAAGCTTGACCTGAGGCTACGCCATATTGCGCTTCTGCGAAACGGATAGTGGCGCGATTGTTGTCAACCGGGATAATCTCAGCGGGAATCGCAGGTTGCGTAGATCTAAATTTAACCATAAATTGCCCGTTAATAGTCGTAGGATCAATTAACCAATTGGGTTCAATGATGTCAATTTCGGCACAAGCTAAAGCCTCTTTTGGGCCAACAATGACTTCATGTTTGATGGGATCAAGTTTTACGACATAAAGCGGATCTTTAAGGCCACCAATTTCAAGGCCTTTGCGTTGTCCTATGGTGTAATGAATAATGCCTTTATGTTGGGCTAAAATATTGCCTTGTTGATCAACGATATTGCCGGGCTCTAACGTGCCGGGTCGTAATTTTTCAACAACACGTGCGTAGGATCCGTTGGGCACAAAGCAAATATCCTGGCTGTCAGGTTTTTCAGCGACAACAAGGCCCCATTGTTCAGCCATTTGTCGGGTTTGTACTTTGTCGAACGCCCCCAATGGAAAACGGAGGAATTCTAATTGTTCTTGCGTTGTTGCAAATAAGAAAAAGCTTTGATCCCGTGTTGGGTCTGTGCCTGAATGTAAAGTCGGTTTGCCATCGATTTCAAGACGTCTTACATAATGGCCTGTGGCCATGACATCAGCATTTAAATCTTTGGCAAAGCTAAAAAGATCACGAAATTTAACGGTTTGATTGCATCTGACGCAAGGAATGGGTGTTTGTCCTTGTAGATATGAATCGACAAAAGGATCAATGACGTCTTTCTTGAAATTCTTTTGATAATCAAGAACATAATGCGGAATGTTAAGATTTTGGGCGACCTGTTTGGCGTCATAAATATCAAGACCTGCGCAACAAGTGCCTTTTTTTTGACCTACTTGACCTTCATCATAAAGTTGCAACGTAATGCCAACGACTTGGTAGCCTTCGTGCTTTAGTAAAGCGGCAACGACGGAGCTATCAACACCACCGGACATGGCAACAACAACACGTGTTTCAGAAATGGGTTTGGTGATGCCTAAGGAATTAAGAGGGTGGTTCATCATTTTTCCTTAATCGCGCTCATCGAGCCAAGTCATTTGGATAGCTTCAAGAATTTTTTCGTTGCATTTTGTAGCGTCATCTGAAAATCCATCTAATTCGGTAACCCATTGTTTAAGATCAGTAAAACGAATGGACAGGATGTCTGTATTAGGGAATTTTTCATCCAAGGCAATCGCGATGTCACGCGAATCTGTCCAACGAAGAGAAGGGGCCATTTTATTTATCAACCATCATATTACGTGTTGCGTTCGGCAGGCGCACTGTAAGACCATCGAGTTCTTCGCTCATGATAATTTGGCATCCTAAACGCGACGTATGGGTAAGCCCAAAAGCAAGATCAAGCATATCTTCTTCATCTTCTGAAGCAGGTTCTAATTTCTTGAAATAATCACCTTCAACGATGACATGGCAGGTCGAGCACGCAAGTGATCCATCGCAAGCGCCTTCAATATCAACCATATTACGATGAGCAATTTCAAGAACAGATAGACCAAGAGGCGCTTCTACTTCTTTTTTAGTACCATCTGCATCTATAAAAACCATTTTTGCCATTTAATTCTCCGAAATTATTTAAATTGATCAATTGAAATTCCTTTTATCGAGGAAGAAAGTGCTTTATTTAACCTTTTTTCAACAAAAGGCTTTGCTTTGTCCTCTAATAACGTAAGGGCTAATTGAATGTCGTCACGATTTGAACTATCAAGTAAAAACGTGAGTTTTTCTGCTGCCAGTACTATCTCATTTTTTTCATCATTTGTTAAGACATCTTTATCCGCAATCAGTGCTTTTTCTAAAGCTGTCAGAACAGATTGTGCTTCAACTTTAAGTTCGATTAAAAAGCGTTGGTTTAAATCGTCTTCGCCATGATTGATGGAATCATATAGCATCTGGGTTATTTCTGCCTCGTCCAAACCATAAGAAGGTTTAATGACGATTTCTTGTTTGGCGCCTGTTGTTTCTTCATGGGCTGAAACGATTAATAATCCATCAGCATCGACCATGAAGGTAATCTGGATGCGCGGCATGGTGGCGCTCATGGGCGGTATGTTTTTAAACTCGAAATGGCCGAGAGATCTGCAATCTTTGGCGAGTTCTCGTTCACCTTGGACAATATGCAAAGACATGGCGGTTTGTCCATCAACATAGGTTGTGAATTCTTGCATTTTGGCGGTTGGAATTGGTGAATTGCGATCGATAATTTTTTCAACCAATCCGCCCATTGTTTCAATGCCTAAGGATAGGGGAATAATATCGAGCAAAAGATGATTAGCGCCTTCTGTCAATCCATGGGCTTGAATGGCAGCGCCTAGGGCGACAATTTCATCAGGATTAAGGTCAGAAAGTGGTTTTTGGTTGAAAGCCTGTTTTAAGCTTTCAGATATATAAGGGATACGTGTTGAGCCGCCTACTAAAACGATGCCGTTAAGATTTTTGGCATTAAGTTGTGCATCTTTAAGCGTTTGTTCAAATAGGGTGATTGTTTGGTTTGTTATGGGTTCGATTAGATTGTTGAAATCTGTTTTAGTTAAAATATAATCTTCAAAACCTGCGGTTTCATTTTCGGTCAATGCTTCTTTTAGCTTTTTCGCAAGCTGAAGTAATCTCTTAAGGTCTTGCTGCGATTCTATTGATTTATTGTGTTTTTTTAGATAATCATCAACGATTAAAAGATCGATATCATCGCCGCCTAATCGTGCATTGCCTCCAGTGGCTAATACGCGGAAGACACCTTTTTCAAGTTTCAGGATGGAGATATCAAACGTTCCACCCCCTAAATCATAAATCGCATAAACACCTTCTTTGTTTTGATCGAGTCCATAGGCGAGGGCGGCGGCTGTTGGCTCGCTTAAAAGACGCAATACGTCGAGTCCTGCAAGGCGTGCAGCATCTTTGGTGGCAGCGCGTTGAGCTTCGTCAAAATAAGCTGGAACCGTGATCACGGCTTGCGTCACGGGATGCCCAAGATAGGCTTCAGCATCACGTTTTAGTTTTTTAAGAAGATCGGCGGATATTTCAATGGCAGTTTTTAATTGCCCATCAATATTTAGACGTAAAAGGGATTGATTGTCTTGATCTTTTTGAAATTCATAAGGCATGATGCCTTGAAGTGTTTGGATATCAGCAAGGCCACGTCCCATTAAGCGTTTGATAGAACGTATAACATTTGTTTGAAGATCCGAAATTTCATCGCCTGCAAGAACTTCATTATTTTGATAGGCAACAACAGAAGGAATTAAGGGTTTGCCTTCTTGAGATGGAATAATTTCAGGTACACCCTCTTTTACATAAGCAATCACAGAATGCGTCGTCCCCAAATCAATGCCGATGGATTTTGTCAGGTATTCAGGGATTTCTTGGCTTTTTCCCTTAGGTTCTGTGATTTGCAGAAGCATTTTTAGTCCTATTAAACATATAAACAAACTGGCTTAATATATGCTTATTAATTTTTTTTTTTGAAGGGTTAATTATGCGAAAAGTATGTTTTTCTTTTGTAAGTAATGCGTCGTTAATGTTGGATAGGGTCAACGACGCAATTGCTAGTAAGTTTCGTTAGGATTAATTAAGGCGCTTTTCAACGCCTTGAATTATATAGCTGCAGCGATTATGAGGCAAAGTCTAGAAAGGACGAGAACCGGAACGGAGTGTACCTTTTTGTACATGAGTACCGGAAGCACAGGCCTGACGACGAATTTGTCCATAATCGCTGCAGCTATTTATTAACTCGGTCTACAGCCAATATAATAAAAAGCTGCACGAAAATACTTAATCGTATTTTTACCATAAGTATGGGCGTCATTATGTGCAGAAACACCATAAAGAGCGTCGCCCTTTGGACCAATTAATTGTTTATGGGAAGATCCTGTCTCCTCAATAATTTGACCATCCATTTTCTTCCAAAAGTTTTTAAATTCGCCAAAACTTATTGTGTGTGAGGTTTTAGAATTAAATATTCTCTCAACAAATTTTTGATCTTTTTTCTTAAGGCTAAGGGCAGGATAGGGGGATTCAGGCATAAGGTTATGAAATTTGCGAATACCAGATGGCGGAAGATAGTCTTTATTATCTGTAATTTCATTTTCTATGTTGTCGGAGATAATATCGTTATTAATATCAGGTTCTGAATGATCGATTATATTTTCTGATTTTTCTTCTGTAGGATCTTTTTGTTCGGTGATAATTATATTATTGTTGGTATTTTCATTTTGTATAACTTGAATTTCTTCATTTATATCAGCTTCATCAGAAAGTAGATCAAAGTCAAATGTATCAAAAAAATTAGGAAGTTCTACGAAAGGTTGTTCAGGTTGAATTTTAAGGAAATCTGGATAGGGTAAGTCATCACACTCACCATTTTCATAATCTGTAAGCATGTAGCTCATGCTACTTCCGTCAGCACCAAGGATTTTCGATTCAATAAATTTTTGTTTAGGTATAAAATGTGATTCATATAAACACAAATCAGTCATATTTTTTATTTTATTCCAACTTGAGCAATTTTCTTTGTTATTAATTTTCTTGATGGCTTCATTAATACCAATACCAAAATGCTGCATATAAGTTTGAACTTTAATATAACCTCCAGCTTCATCATAATTCCCTAAATTAAAAGTTTTATTTTGAAGTATATTCCAAATAGAAGGAGAAGCACGAAGTAATTTTATTGTTTTATCATCTAATTCTTCTATAGAAAGCAATTGAAATGCTTTCTTAATTAAATTAACGATTAATTCATATCTTTTGTTATCATTTTTTGATGCAAATTTATTGTAATCGTAATACTGTTGGGCTTTATGTAGTTTTATCCACGAGTTAAATAAAAAATCATTAAATGGTATATTGGTTACGATACCATCCTCTAATCTTTTTGAAGGGTTATAGATATAGGCTTCTAATCGCTTATTAAGAAGATATTTTAAAAAATCAGATCCTGTTGTTTTGCTATTTTGAAGTTTGATGATATTGTTATATAGTTCAGCAATGAATTCATCTCTACATTCTTGGACAAATCTATGGTCGTAATAGTTTTTATTTATTACATTAGAATATAATTGTTCATTATTTTTTATTTTATTGTTTGTTTCATTTTCAAATTCTTGATATTTGATAATTTCTTTTAAGATTGGATCAAAGCGCGAAACAGCGTGCGAAGAGTTTGCAAAAGTTAATAATACTATAAAAATGAATAGTTTTTTCATTTGTTTTTCCTTTAAATTTTAAAATAATACATAAATTATATTTTTTTCAATGTATAAATGATGATTTTATCTTATTTAAGTGTTTTAATTATGTTGCGCAAACCATCATTTAGAGATCATTTGCGCATATTGATTTATCAGCTAGGTCTGCAGCCAATATAATAAAAAGCTGCACGAAAATATTTAATAGTTTTTTTGCCATAAGTATGCGCATCATTATGGGCGGAAACACCGTACAGAGAATCACCTTTAGGACCGATTAATTGTTTATGAGACGATCCTGTGTCTTCAATAATTTGACCGCCCATTTTGTTCCAAAACTTTTTGAACTTACCATAACTTATTGTATGGGATGTTTTGGAATTAAAAATTGTATCAATAAAACGTTGGTCTTTTTTCTTAAGGTTAAGGGGAGGATAGGGCGCTTCAGGCATAAGATTATGGAATTTACGAATGCCAGATGGGGCGAGGTAATCTTCATCATCTATAATATCAATTTTTTTATTATCTAAAATAATCTCATTGTAGATAATAGGTTCTGAATGATCAATTATGTTTTCTGATTTTTCTGCTAACGTATCTGCTGGTTGAATGTTATTTGTATTGTTGCAAATATGTTCAGTTGGTAAAAGTTTTATTTTTGCTGGTATATCAACTTCATCAGAAAGTAGATTAAAGTTAAACGTATCAAAAAAACTTTCTGATTCTAGAAAAGGGTGTTCAGGTTGGGTTTTGAGAAAATCTGGATAAGGTAAATCATCGCATTCACCATTTTCATAATCTGTGAGTGTAAAAAACATGCCACGGCCATTAGCGCCAAGTATTTTAGATTCGATGAATTTCTTTTTAGGGATAAAATGTGATTCATATAAATATACATCATAGTTTTTTTTATTTTTTTCCCATTTTGGGCAATGTGTTCTGTGCATGATTTTTAATAGGGCTTGTGCCATGTCACATTTAAAATAATCCATATAAACTTTAACTTTAATGTAACCACCTGATTGATCTTCATGTCCTAAATTAGTTGTTTTGTTTTGGAGTATATCCCAAAGAGCAGGAGATGCGCGTAATAAATTAATTGATTTTTTGGTTAATTCATCAATGGAAAGAATTTGAAATAATTTTTTAATTAAAGAAACAATTAGTTGATATCTCTCAATATTTGTGATTCTTGTTAGTGTAGAATATTCTATATCGTGGTGATTACATTGATTAAATAACTCAATATCTTGAGGTGGTAAGGCTACGTTTGTTGTAAGAAGGGTTTCGGTTGCTTTATAAGAGTAGTAAATAAATTTTTCCAATCTGCTTTCAAGAAGAAATTCAAAAAAATTGATTGCACTATCATTATTTTTTATAGATTCTTTTGCAAAAAAATATAATTTTTCAATAAAAACATCATCATCATTTTCTTTTAATTCATTTTTTTCTTTAAGATTATATATTGTTTCTTTTGTATCAAGATTTGTAACTTTTTTCTTATTAAGTAATTCATGTCGATACTCTTTAGCTTCAATTTCAAATTCTTGATATTTAATAATTTCTTTTAAGATAGGATCAAATCGTGAAACACCGTAAGAAGAGCTCGCAAAAAACAATAATGCAAAAAAAATATATAATTTATTCATTTGTTTCCCTTTTAAATTTTTAAATGATTATATACTTTTACTTTAATAAAACTATTTTGTCAATAATATTGTCATATTTTTAGGATCATTGGATTTAATAGTTGGTTTTTTTGAAGAATCATATAGAAATCTTGAATATAAATTCTTTAATAGGGTAGTCATTATTTAGTTTTTACAGCTTTGTGCCGTAATGAATAGCAACCAATCCTAAAGACAGGTTACGAAAATTAACATTATCAAATCCTGCTTGGCGTAATTCTAAAGCTAAATCTTCTTGCTTTGGAAATTTTTCGATGCTTTCAACTAAATATTGATAGGAAGCTTTGTCATTTGAAATTTTTTCGCCTAATTTCGGAATGAATTTGAAGGCGTATTTTTGATATATTTTTTGAATGGGTGATAGAAAAATGTGGCTGAATTCAAGACAGTAAAATCTTCCCCCTTTTTTAAGGACTCTTTTTGCTTCGCTAAGCGCTTTTGCGCGTGAGGGCACATTACGAAGACCGAAAGATATAACATAATGCGAGAATGTTTCGTCTAAAAAGGGAAGGGATTGTGCATCAGTGTTGGCATAATTAATACCATTTAAAATACCACGATCGATAGCGCGGTCAATACCTGTTTTAAGCATATGATATGTAAGATCAGCATTCGTAATGTGGATATTAGCGTGTTGCTTTTTGGCTTTTTCGTGAAGCTTAAAACTAATGTCACCTGTGCCACCTGCCATATCTAGAACGTGATCATTGTCTTCAAGTGTGATCATATTAACAAATGATTTCTTCCAAGCGCGGTGAAGACCAAGACTCATTAAATCATTCATTAAATCATATTTTGGGGCAACAGAATCAAAAACGTTTTGGACAAGTTTTTTCTTTTCGTCAAAACTTACTGATTTGAATCCAAAGTTTGTATCATTTTCTTGGTTTTTTGCAAAAGGATCTGACATTTATCAAAGGATCTCTTCTTATATGTTAATAACGTTTTTTGAGAGAGAGTTAGGTGTTAATAATACGAACGCGAAATTAGATTGATTAAAATCAATAGGTTCGTCGTTGCGATGAGCCCCATATTAAATGGGGCGAAGAAGCAATCCAGAAAAAACATTTTAACAAGTTATAAATATTGATTTAGAACTGGATTGCTACGCAGCTCCGTAGCTCGCAACCCAGGTCCTATAACAATATTACGCAGCTTTTTTTAGAAGGATAGCACGCGTTTGCTCAATAATGTAATCTTGTGTTTTTTCATCCAAATAAGGATGCATTGGTAAACTTAGAACTTGTTTTGCAAGCTTTTCAGCGTTTGGTGTACCATTGGGGCCTGTTGGATAATGTTTATAGGCTGTTTGTAGATTTAAAGGCATTGGATAATATACAAAAGTAGGAACGCCAACTTCTTTCAGAGATTGCGCAACTTCATCGCGGTTAGGTATTACCAGCGTATATTGTGCCCAAGCTGAAAATGCACCATCAATTAAATGAGGTGTTTGGATACAATCTTTAAGAGCATTTGAATAACGTTGTGCAATTTGATCGCGTTTTTTAAGTTCTTCAGCAAAAATGGCGAGCTTTTCAAGAAGAATCGCTGCCTGAATTGTATCAAGACGACCGTTCATGCCAATGCGCACATTGTCGTATTTATCACTTCCTTGACCATGGACACGAATAGAACGCATGAGTGCAGCATATTCATCATTATCAGTGAAAATAGCGCCACCATCACCATAACAACCTAATGGTTTTGCAGGAAAAAAGCTAGTTGTTGTAAGTTCGGCGAGTGTTCCAACTTTTTGTCCTTTTAAGCTGCCACCAAAACCTTGTGCTGCATCATCAATGATCCATAAATCATGGTTTTTGGCAATTTTGTTGATTGCTTCATAATCAACAGGTTGACCAAATAGATCAACAGTAATAATACCTGTAAGGCGTTGTCCTTTTTTCTTTGCATCTAGAATAGTTGATTCAAGATGATTTGGGCACATGTTAAAAGTTTTAAGATCAACATCTACGAAAACAGGGATAGCATCAAACCATGCAAGAACTTCTGCTGTTGCTGCAAATGTAAAGGATGGGACAAGCACGTGATCGCCAGCTTTAATATTTTTGCACATTAAAGCAAATGCAATGGCATCGGTTCCGTTGGAGCAAGAAATAGTGTGTTTTGCGCCGCAGAATGCTGAAAGTTTAGCTTCAAGTTCTTTAACTTCAGGCCCCATGATATAGATGCCATGATCAAGTACTTTTTGAATGGCTATATCAAGCTTTTGGCGAATGTTTTTTTGTTGTGCTTTAAGATCAATAAATTGTATTGGTTGCATTTTTATTATCCTGCTTTGTGTAGCTTTTGAACTTTTTGAATTTCGATCAATTGATTATTATCAATTTTATATTGGCGATTTTCACGTGGACAAATAAGGTCATTCCCAAGTTTTTCACCTGAATGGCTTACCCAACCAATTTGACGTGCCGGAACGCCAACCATCAAAGCGTGATCAGGTACATCTTTGGTAATCACAGATCCTGCGCCTATGAGGGCATAAGCACCAATTGTATTGCCGCAAACGATTGTTGCATTAGCACCAATTGTTGCGCCTTTTTTTATCCGTGTTTCTAAAAAATCATCCTTACGTTCAACTTCTGCGCGTGGCGTGTTGACATTTGTAAAGACGCAAGAGGGGCCACAAAAAACGCCATCTTCAAGAACCACGCCTTTATACAGACTTACATTGTTTTGAATTTTACAATTATCGCCAATTTCAACATTAGGTCCAATCATAACATTTTGGCTGATGACGCAATTTTTACCGATTTTAGTTTGACCTAAAATATGTGAGAAATGCCAGATTTTTGTACCAGCGCCAATTTCAACAGGTTGGTCGACATATGCACTTTCATGAATAAAAATGTCTTTTTGCAAAGGAATAATATTTGTTGTAGGTTCTTGCATTGATAGCTCTGCTTTATAAAGCACTTCAAGAACACGAACACCTTCTTCGCCATCTGTTCGAGGTGTTTCTCCTGTCTGAATGCAATCCAAGAAATGTTGACATTCAAGTGTAAGGGGCTCATCTGGTTTGATAGGAATATATTCAACTTCGGCTTTTAAAGGAGAAGGGACGCCACTTACCCATTCAATCTTATGGGGGTATAATTGTAATTTTTCTTCCCAAGAATGCCCATCGTTAAAAACGGCCATTCCCTTTTCACCAACGATAACAAGTTTTTGTTCTTTAAATGGATGAAGCCAGGATACAAAAATGTGTGCGGCAAGACCTGAGCTGAAAGTCAGATGCGTGGTTGTAATATCAGCGACTGTTTTGTGAAGATGTGTAGCGGATATAGCTGTTACATCAGTAGGCATTTCGCCTGCGAGTGATAAAATCATTGAAATGTCGTGGGGTGCAAAGCTCCACAAAATATTTTCTTCGCGTCTGATTTTGCCAAGGTTAAGACGATTTGAATATATATATTGAAGACGACCTAAATCACCTTTTTGAACCATTTCTTTTAATTTCAAGAAAGCGGGGTGGTATTGCAAAAGATGACCGACCATTAGTCTTAGATTTTTAGAGTGTGCAAGTTCACATAATTCTTTAGCATGTGATAGATTTAAGGAAAGTGGTTTTTCGACGTAAACATGCTTGTTTGCAAGAAGTGCTTTTTTAGCGAGGGTGTAATGTTGAATGGCTGGAGCTGCAATAACAACACCATCTATTTCTTTATTTAGAAGAATTTCGTGGAATGTCAAATAGGGTACATGAAATTGTTTTGACATGGATTCAGCTGTTTCAGGATTATCGTCGCAAACAGCGGCTAGAGATTTAAGTTTATGGAAATTTCGGACAAGGTTTTTGCCCCAATATCCACATCCAATAATAGCTACGTTTGGCTGTCTAAGCATGACATTCTCCACAAAAAAGTTTGGTGTTTTACGGTGAAACATATCATCGTTTTAAATAAAAAATTCGAAACTACTTCTAGCATTTTTTTAGTATAAAAAAAACTGTTTTTTAATTTTTTTTTAAATGCTTTAAAAAAACTTAAATAAAAGAACGTAATATGAAAAGTTTTAAAATTGACATTCATTAATAATATGTATTATAGTAATTGAAATTTAAATGTAATATAAATATTAGGAGTTTCAAATGTTGAAAAAATTAGTCTTATTAGTTGTGGTTTGTATGTTTTTTTCAAACTCTTTTGTTTTTGCAAATCACCTGGATAAGACCTTTACTGGAGATGTACTCGTCGTGGGTGGTTTAACTAAAAATGATCCGGATAAACTTTCAATTAATATTTGTCGTGCTGATATTATAGGAAGTGGATGGGATACAGAATTGCTCGAACAATTAACGCCAAATAAATATAATCACGTTCTTTTTGAGCATGTTGGGATGTCGATGTATCAACCTGTAAAAGATTCTGAATATTGTATGGGGGTTGCTAAGGCTTATTTTAATTTGTTAACACCAGGTGGTTCGTTTGATTTTTTGAGTTGGGGATATTTTTTTGATGATGAAGCGTATCCCATGAGTTATTATTTACGTACTGATGATGCACCTCGGGTCGTGATATCATATGATCCAAAACTAAATTATGGTACCTTTGATTTGGATAAAGAATCTATTGATTTACGAAGTGATTTGAAAGAAAAGTTGCTCAAGCAAGTTAAAGGCAACGGGTATATCACAGCAACAGTACAAAATTTAGCAAATGCAGGATTCGTTGATATTAAAATACAACGCGAAGAAAACGGCGTGCTTGGTTTTACGAGGTCGCATGGATCGTTACATGTTTCTGCCCGTAAACCAATAATCTAAGAATTGATAGAGAGCTACTACAATTTATGTGGGGTAGCTCTCTAAAATTATATGCACTATCTTGAAGTATAATGTTTTTTATACTATTATGGACAAATGCACACTATTGATAAAATAAAAGAGCGTTTACCAAGTCTCATTTTGCCGTTCACAAGTATAATGCTTGTGACGTATTTTGCTGTGCATTTAATGAATGGCAGTCGTGGCATTGGTGTTTATTTTAAGCTTAAAGATCAAAAAATTGTTTATGAAAATGAACGAGATGCTTTAAAAAAGAAGCTTGCATTCAAAGAATCAAAAACAGGTCTTTTAAGCCCAAAACATCTTGATCCTGATATGTTAGATGAAGAAATTCGTTATAAATTAGGTCTTTCTGATCCTCAAGAAAAAATTATTTTAATGGGATTGCCTGAAAAACAGATAGGCGATCAAAAAAGAACAATTATTATTGTTCCCCCCAGAGAAAAAAAATAATTTAAATATTTATATAAAAATAGTTTGAAAAATATTTGTTTGATATTTATAGTTTGCCATTCAATTTTGAGACAGGCTCAAATTAATGCAAAAATAAGGTTCATTATGAAGATATTTAAAACATTGGCGATATTGAGTGTTTTTTTCAGTGCGTTTACCTCACCGTCAGAGGCTGTTAGGATTGGTGTCAGCATTGCTGATTTTTGTAACTATAATCATTTGGTGAAAATGAACAGTCACTACAATCAGTTATGCGAAGTATGTTCAAGATGCGATTGTCAAAAAAACAAAGATATAATAAGTAAATTATATGCTATTCGTGAAATTTCTCTTAAATTCAATAATCAAGATGGTCATTTTGTAGAATGCAAAATAAATCCTGCTAATGGTTTTGCAATTCTAAGTGGAGAACATGAAACTGATGCTTTTATTCCTCAAGATTGGAAAATAATCTCTGTAGATTGTGCTCTTAGTATTGGTGAAAAAGTGGGTGTTTATAAAAGATTGTTTTTTAAACCTGATGAATTAGCTGAATTGGCTGATATAACGCAGTACGAATCCGTATTATTAGAAATTTCAATAATGGGAAAAAATTATCCAACTATGCATCTTCCTCGATTAGAAATTACTTCCATAAAAAAAGATGAAATTAATCACTAAATGGTGCGCCCGAGAGGATTCGAACCTCCGACCCCAGGATTAGGAATCCTGTGCTCTATCCTACTGAGCTACAAGCGCATGGTTTTTAGTTTAAAACAGGTTGTGCGAACTCGGAAATAGATTTATTAAAAATCGAAAGGTCCGTCGTTGCGAGCGGCCCAAATTTAAAAAGGGGCCGCGTGGCAATCCAGTTAAAAATCTACATGAAGATTTTAAAGGGCTATTTTTCTGGATTGCTTCTTCGCCCTATTTAATTTGGGGCTCATCGCAACGACGGAAACATAAGGTTTCTTTATATAATGTAATACCGATCCCGCATTGTGGGTGTATTCACAAAACTATATTCATATGTCCTGATTTGATTCATTTTTGCAAGTATTTTCTTGAAGCTAAAATTAGGGTATGGTTTGATCTCATGTTCAAAGAACATATTTTTATATTACGCATTGAATGGATTCAAAATGCCTAAAAAGCCACAACCTAAAAAAACAACAAAGAAAAGTAAGTCTTCCTATAAAGCAACCCGTAAATCAACGGCAGGACGTAAAAAAAATCATCGGGGAGATTTTAATTTTAAGCCATATTTATATGCTTTAGCTTTTCTTTTTGTGGGCGGCTTTTTGTTTGTGTCGTTATATGTTTTTTTTGAAAAAGCAAATGCTAAAAAAGAATCTACTCAAACTGTAGAAAAAAAACCGGCAGTAATAAAACCTGTTTCTAAGGTGCCGTCATTGACTCAATCACCTAAAGATATCGTGCCTGAAGTGAAGCCTTCAAATGAAAGATCGTTGTCATCGGATTCTCCGAAAAGCATTTTGCCTGAAGTGAAGCCTTCAAATGAAGTTGCTGTAGCAACTGAACAGCTTAAAAATGTATTGCCTGAAGAAAAACCTAAGATTGAAGTTTTTACTTTAGATCCTAAAATTGCGATGATGCAACCTGTTTTCACAGAACAAAAAGGACCTAAAATTGCGATTGTGATCGATGATGTTGGTGTTGATTTTAATCGCTCAGCACGTGCAATTGCATTACCTAAAGAAGTGACACTTTCGTTTTTAGCTTATGCCAGTAAGATCAAAGAGCAAACAAAAATTGCGCGAGACAAAGGTCACGAATTATTAGTGCATGTACCAATGGAGGCAGATTCTGGAAAAGATGCTGGCCTTAAGTCGTTATTGGTTAAATCAAGTGATAAGGATTTGAAAGAACATCTTTATTGGCACTTATCTCAGTTTGATGGTTATATTGGTATTAACAATCACATGGGAAGTAAATTTACGTCCTCGAAGGAACCTCTTCAAAAAGTAATGGCGGATATAAAATCTAGAAAATTGTTTTTTTTGGACTCAAAAACAACAATGAAATCGTTGGTGCCAGAACTTGCAAAAGAATGTAAAGTACCTTGTATCGAACGCGATGTTTTTTTAGATCACGATCCAACGCTTAAAGCCATTGAAATTCAATTAAAATTAGTAGAAGATATCGCTTTAAAAAACGGAATCGCCATTGCAATTGGGCATCCTAAAGATGATACATTAAATGCCTTGGAGAAATGGATTCCAACGCTTATGAAAAAAGGATATAATCTGGTTCCTTTAAGTTCTTTGGTGCTTCCTTGGCAATAAACTGTAATTTGGACAGTTTTTTTGTTGGTTTGAAAATTGTTAATCTACTGGATAAATTTTTACTAAAAGCGGTCCAAAAGAAGGATTTTTTTACCTCTCCCCTTGTGGGAGAGGTCGCGACCAAAGGGAGCGGGTGAGGGGTGTTTTTCAATTTTGGAGAGATGAGTATTTCTTTGGTAGTGTTAGATTACGGCATGCTGGTGTTGCTCTTTGCAAACGCTTTATACACCCTCACCCGTCGCTGTGCGCCGACCTCTCCCACAAGGGGAGAGGTGAAACCGAAGTGATTTCATTTTTTGTCCTGTAGATTGGAAAATTATAACTATTTTTTACAACATGCAAATATTAAGAAAGTTCTCGTTATGAAAAAACTTCTGTTCTTATTATCCTTCTGCATAAATACCCAAGCTGATGCCGAGGATCTTCATATTGGTTTGCGTGCTGACATTACGTCTGTTGATCCTCATTTTCATGTAAGTGGTCCGAATTCAGCGATGGCTTCCCATATGTTTGAATCTTTAGTGAAGCAGGATAATAATCAAAAATTATTACCTGGGCTTGCCTTGTCGTGGGAAAAAGAATCTGATTTGATTTGGGCATTTAATTTACGCGAAAATGTTAAATTTCATAATGATCAGGCTTTTGAAGCTAAGGATGTTGTATATACGATTAATCGTATTCAAAAAGGTATTGGACCTTTGGAAAGTTATAAAACCTATATTCGTTTTATTGATAAAGTTGAAATTGTAAACCCGCATAAAATAAAAATATCAACTATAAAGCCTTATCCTTTGCTTGCTTGGGATATAGCGATGATTGGAATTCTGCCACATTCATTAGGTGAGAATCTTGATTCTCATGATTTCAATCAAGCTAAAACAGCTATTGGAACGGGCCCATATCGTTTTGTTTCATGGCGTCCTGGCCAGGACATTATTATCGAAAAAAATAATGATTATTGGGGTAACAAAGAACCTTGGGATAAAGTTATTTTTAAGCCAGTTCCCCAGGATATATCAAGATTTAATGCGTTGTTAGCAGATGATTTTGATTTTATTGAAACGGTGCCTGTTGAAGAATTGTATCGCTTTAAAGAGACATCAAAATTTAAATTATTTGCAACCATCCCAAGCCGTTTGATGTATTTATGCATGGATTTAGGAAATAAAATTTCGCCTTATGTTTTAGATATGGATGGAAAAGCATTAACCCAAAATCCTTTTCAAGACAAACGTGTAAGGGAAGCCTTGTCATATGCTATTAATCGAGAATTTTTGATTCAGCATTATCTGGGTAATCATGGAAAACAAGCGGGTCAATTAATAATTGAGGGTTCTACAGGATTTAATCCAGATTTAAAAGCACATATTCAGGATATTGAAAAAGCAAAACAACTAATGAAGGAAGCTGGATATGAAAAAGGATTTCAAGTCGTTTTTAGTTCGACGTCTGGTAGATATGTTAATGATACCAAAATTGTTCAGGCGATAGCATCAATGCTTGAACAAATAAAAATTAAAGCAAAAGTCGAAATATTACCTTCAAATGTTTTCTTTTCGCGTTCTCAAAAAGGTGATTTTAGTTTAAGTTTAGGCGGATGGCCGGTTGGTCGTGAATCTTTAAGTCCTTTACAAGCGTTATTTCATCGTTTTGATATAAAGGAAGGCCATGGGGTTTTTAATCGCGGACGCTATGCAAATCAGGAACTTGATGTGATGATTGAAACAGCGCTTGAAACCATGGATGACGTTAAACGTGAAGAATTACTCAAAAAGGCAAATCGTGTCGTTGTTGAAGATTTAGCGATTATTCCACTTTATTTTTCGATTGCGAATTGGTCAGGTAAAGAAAGTTTGACTTTTGAACCAAGGATGGATGAATATACGATTGCCATGAATGTCAAAAAACTTAAAAATTAAATGATTTTATATTTTACGCAACGCGTTATTTTAACGTTAGTAATGCTTCTTATTCTTACATTCGTTGTGTTTCTGGGTGTATATTATATTGGTGACCCCATTGCATTATTAATGCCTGAACAAGGGCAGGGGGCTTCAATTGATGCTGCACGAAAATTATTAGGTCTAGATGGTTCGTTTTTAACGCAATATGCTACTTTTATTAAAGGTCTTTTCTCAGGAAGTTTAGGTAAATCATTTGTTTTTGGAACATCATGTTTTGATATTATTTTGCAACGTTTGCCAGCTTCTTTAGAACTTACGCTTTTGGCTCTTTTATTTTCATGTATTATTGGCGTGAAATTAGGCCTTTATGCTGCGCGTTTTCCTGAAGGAAAGGGTGCAAAATGGATAGAGTTTTATGCTTTATTAGGCATGAGTTTCCCTGTTTATTGGTTGGGTTTAATGCTTGTAACGTTTTTTGCAGCACAATTGCATTGGCTTCCTTCTATTGGTCGGGGCGAAACTTTTTGGGGTTTAAGTTTTTTAACGATCGATGGCATTAGACATTTAGTGTTGCCTGTTCTTGTTTTAATGATGTTTAAGGTAGCGCTTTTTATAAGACTTACGCGTCATTTTGCTGGCAATGTTGCACAGAAATCTTTTATTTATTTTACGCGCGCGCGCGGCATATCTGAATCTATTATTTATCAAAAACATATCGTTAAGCATTTAACGCTTCCTATTTCAACCGTGTTTAGTTTAGAATTTGGGAGTCTTTTATTGTCGGCTGTAATCACTGAATCTGTTTTTGCGTGGCCAGGGTTAGGAAAATTGCTTATTGATGCTCTGTTGCAATTAGACCGGCCGATGGTGATTGCTTTTGTGATTTTTGTGGGTTTGTTTTATGCCATTATGAATTTGGTTTTAGATATTATTCATCGTTTTATTGATCCTAGGCTCCGAGAAAAAAGATGGGCATGATTTCTAAATTTGTCAGTGCTGAAAGCTCTAGTTTTTGGGGTAAAGCTTCATTGATAGGTCTTTTTGTAGTTCTTGCAGCTTCTTTTGTTTTGCCATTTTTTTTACCTTATGATTACAAGCACTTTTCTGATTTAGAACATTTATTTTTGAAGCCTTTCAGCCAAGGTCACATTTTAGGCACGAATGAATTTGGCAGGGATATGTTTAGTGGTCTTTTATATGGCCTTCAAACTAGTTTTATAATAGCGGGTATCAGTACTTTTTTAGCCTTTGCTTTCGGTACTTTTTTGGGTGTATATGCTGCTTATAAGGGCGGTATGGTAGAAAAAATTTTGGGGCGTGTGACTGAACTTCAACTGAGTATCCCAAGCTTTTTAATTGCGCTTTTATTGATTGCATTTTTGGGGCACGGTTTTCTGCCATTAATTGCAGCGCTTGTTTTAGGGCAGTGGGCCTATTTTGCACAAACAGCACGTTCTATTGCAAAAGCTGAAATACGTCAAGAATATGTCTTATCCGCAAGATTATTAGGATTATCTTCTTTTTATATCGTCTGTAAACATTTATTACCTAATGCATTACCGCCACAAATTGTTGTTTTTTCATATCAATTAGCCCGTGCAATTGCCCTTGAATCTGCTTTATCGTTTTTGGGCGTTGGTGTTCCCTTAACCGAGCCATCTTTGGGTCTATTCATTGCACAAGGTTATGCCTATTTTTTAAACAAAGCTTATTGGGTTAGTCTTTTTCCAGGTATCATGTTGATATTATTGGTTATGATGGTTACCAAAATAGGTGATTATTTGAATACGATATATGATCGACGGGACTCATGAGTACAACCACGCATCCTATGGGCAAATTCGTCGTCAGGCCTTCGTTTCCGGTACTCATGTACAATGGGGTACACTCCGTTCCGGGTGGATGGGCTCTCAATCTGCGGGAGAAAAAATGAACTTAAGTCCATTTTTAACTATCCCACTCTCACACTCCGCAACTTATTTCTAAGAAGCTAAAACAATTTTTTACCAAAAGCCCTCCAAAAGAAGGCTTTTTTTTACCTCTCCCCTTGTGGGAGAGGTCGCGACCAAAGGGAGCGGGTGAGGGGTTTTTACAATTTTGGAGAGATGCGTATTTGCTTGGCAATGCTTAGATTATGGCATGATAGTGTTGCTCTTTGTAAACGCTTTAGATACCCCTCACCCGTCGCT